>JANOBL010000562.1:0-2306 GCA_031411635.1 Betaproteobacteria bacterium | reverse complement strand
TCAACGTGTTTGCCGGCGGCACGCTGGGCGGCGACGCGGCCAATGTGAGCGCACTGCAGGGCGGCACGATCGAGTTCGTGATGCTCAACTCGGGCATCCTGGCCTCACAGGTCAAGGATTTCGAGGTCTTCGATTTCCCGTTCATGTTTGCCAACGCCAAGGAGGCCGATGCGGTGGTGGACGGCCCGTTTGGCCAGAAGCTGCATGCCAAGCTGGCCGAGAAGGGCATCATCGGCCTGGCCTATACCGAGCTGGGTTTCCGCAATATCACCAACAGCAAAAGGGCACTCACCACGGTGGAAGACCTGGCGGGTCTGAAGCTGCGGGTGATCCCCAACGCGATCAATGTGGACTGGGTCAAGGCGGTGGGCGCCAATCCCACGCCGCTGGCCTTCCCCGAGGTGTATGCCGCGCTGGAGCAAAAAGCCATCGACGGGCAGGAGAACCCGTTCAGCGTGATCCTGGCCAACAAGCTGTTCGAGGTGCAGAAGTACCTGGCAGTGACCAACCACCAGTACAACCCGCAATCGATCATCTTCAGCAAGAAGGTCTGGGACACACTCAGCCCGGCTGACCAGAAGGTGTTGCAGGACAGCGCCAGCGAAGCCGCCAAGTTCCAGCGCCAGACCTCGCGCGATGCAGCGGCAAGCACCTTGGACGCGCTGAAGAAGGCCGGCATGCAGGTCAGCGAGTTCTCGCCCGCCGAGCAAGTCAAGCTGCGCGAGAAGTTCAAGCCGGTGATCGACAAGCATGGTGCGGCCATCGCCGCCACCGTGGCTGATTTGAATAGCGAGTTGTCCAAGCTGCGCAAGTAGCAAGCAAGCGGGTAAAAACAGGCGGCGGCTTGCAACCCAACCCCACCCAGGAGCGACTCTCATGAAAATCCTGATGTTGCATGGCATCAACCACAACATGTTTGGCAAGCGTGATCCCAAGCAGTACGGCACGATCACGCTGGACCAGATCGATGCGCGGCTGGCCAGCCTGGGCCAGGAGTTGGGCACGCAAGTCGTCGGCTACCAGACCAACAGCGAAGCCGCGATGTGCGAGCGCATCCACCAGGCTTATGCCGAGGGCATGGATGCGGTGCTGATCAACGCCGGTGCCTGGACCCACTACAGCTACGGCATCCGCGATGCACTGGCCATCCTGACCTGCCCGGTGGTGGAGCTGCACATGTCCAACATCCATGCGCGCGAGGCCTTCCGCCACGTCTCGGTGTTTGCAGAGATCGTCAAAGGCCAGATCTGCGGCTTTGGCGTGGACAGCTACCTGCTGGCGCTGCGCGCAGCGGTATCGGCGGTGCAAGACGCCAAGGCCTGAGGAGTGCACGGTGATCACCGGCAAAACCTCTCTGATCTATTGAACTCTGCGCCGTCGAACACGACCTCCGATGCGTCCGCCAAGCGCATCGCGCTGGTTGTCGCGGCGGCGTTTTTCATGGAGGCGCTGGACGGCACGGTGATCGTCACCGCGTTGCCGGCCATCGCCGCTGGTTACGGGCTGACGGCGCTGGACGCCAGCCTGGCGATCACCGTGTACCTGGTGGCAATGGCGGTGTGCGTGCCGGCCGCCGGCTGGGTGGCCGATCGTTTTGGCGCGCGCCGGGTGTTTGCGCTGGCGGTGGGCAGCTTCACGCTGGCATCGCTGCTGTGCGGGCTGGCACCCACCTTCAGTGCGCTGGTGGCGGCGCGTGTGCTGCAGGGCTGTGCAGCAGCGTTCATGTCGCCGGTGGGGCGGCTGGTGGTGCTGCGCGAGACACCCAAGAACCGCATCATCGAGGCGATAAGCACCATCACCTGGCCGGGGCTGATCGCACCGGTGATCGGCCCGCCGCTGGGTGGGCTGATCGCCACCCAGGCCTCGTGGCGCTGGATCTTTTTGCTCAACGTGCCGCTGGGCCTGCTGGGCCTGGTGCTGATCTACCGGCTGTTTCCGCGCCGTGCCGAGCGTCAGCGCACGCCCTTCGATGCCATCGGTTTCGGGCTGACCGCACTTGCACTGGCCACGCTGATCCAGGGCCTGACCCGGCTGGGCGAAGGCCATGGCGAGCACCGGCTGACACTGGCGCTGCTGGCGATCGGCAGCGTTGCGGCGCTGGCCAGCGTGCTGCACGCGCGCCGCGCCAGCGCGCCGATGCTGGACTTGCGGGCGTTGCGCGTGCCGACCTTTGCCATGGCCGTGCTGACGGCCGGCTTTTTGTCGCGGGTGGCGATCAACGCCTCGCCATTTTTGCTGCCGCTGATGTTTCAGATCGGTTTTGGGCTGGATGCCTTGCAGGCCGGCTCGATGATGCTGGTCTACAT
>JANOBL010000561.1:0-2469 GCA_031411635.1 Betaproteobacteria bacterium | reverse complement strand
GTTCGACGATTCGCCCGAGGCCCATGGCCACGGCAAGATCCTGGGCGGCGGCATCGTCGGCACCCATGCCGGCGACATGATCGGCGAGGTGGCGCTGGCGATCGAGATGGGCGCCGACGAGGTGGATATCGGCAAGACCATCCACCCGCACCCCACCTTGGGCGAGAGCATCGGCATGGCGGCCGAGGTGGCGCATGGAAGCTGCACCGATTTGCCGCCGATGAAGCGGTAAACAGCGCCGCCCGGCGCGGCTTGTTCAGGCGATCCCGGGCTGGCCGCTGGCTCAAGTCAAGCGGCAGCTAGGCCGACAACACGGCTTGGTGCCGCCCCTCCGGGTGGCCGGCAAGCCCGCGATGCCCCACTGCCTGCCCGGTTCTCTCCCGCTGTTGACCACCAACCCGGTGGACCTGCTGGCGGCCTTGCCCGTGGTGGCGGTGTCGTCCACCCGGCTGGCGCTGCGGCCCGGCCTGGGCTTGCTGCTGGCCGCGCTGCTGCTGGCCTTGCTGGCCGCCACCGGCTTGCGCCAATTGGCGGCCCATCACATCGTGCAGCAACATGCCCAGGCCGCCGATGTGCTGGCGCAAACCCTGACCGGCAGCTTGAGCGGCTGGCCGGACCGCCTGGCGGCGCTGCCGGCGCTGGCCCGGGTGGCAGGTTTGCCACTGGCCCGCATCAGCGATGACCGGGGCCGCACGCTGGCCACTGTGTCGCAAGCTGTGCCGCCGCACAGCGCACCCGCCTGGTTTGCCGCCGCGATGGCCTTGCCGGCGCAGCCGGCCCAGGTGCTGCTGCTGATCGACGGCCAGGCGCTGCAGCTCAGCGCGCTGGCCAGCCCGGTGGAATCTCTGGACGGCCTGTGGCAAGACCTGTGGGTCAGCCTGCTGACGCTGCTGGTGTTGGCTGGCACCGCAGCGGCACTGCGCCAGCGCAGCCAACAGCGCTTGTTGGGCGCGGTGGATCAAGCGCTGACCCAGGCCCAACACATCGGCGAGGGAGATTCATCGCCCGATGCGCTGGCGCCGGTTGATGTGCCGGCGCTGCAGCCCTTGGCCGATGGCTTGCAGCAACTGCTGGCGCGTCAACGCAAGCTGTTGCATGCCCAGGCCGAGCAGTTGGAGGTGATGCGGGTGCAAGCCCACAGCGATGGCCTTACCGGCCTGCCAAACCGGCGCTTCTTCCTGGCCACCCTGGACGCCTTGCTGGCCGGCGACGGCGCAGCGGCCGGTGCCGGCCTGCTGCTGCTGCGGCTGCGGGATCTGCAGGGCATGAACCAGCGCATCGGCCATGTCGCCACCGACCATGTGCTGCAGGCGCTGGGGCAGACGCTGTTGTCCTACCCATCGCGCATCAACCGCTGCGGCGTGGGCCGGCTGAACGGTGCCGACTTTGCGCTGCTGCTGCCCACCGGTGGCCTGGCCGACGAAACCGCGCAATCGCTGCTGCAGGCGCTGCGTGGCCCACTCAGCAGCATCGATCCCACCGCCAGCGTGGCGGTGGGTGTGGTGGAACTGCGCTCACCGCTGCGTGCGGTGCAGGCGCTGGCCTTGGCGGATGCAGCACTGGCCAGTGCCGAGGCCGAATCGGGCTTTGCAGTGGCCGGTGCTGGTGCTGGCGGCCACAGCCCGGCCGATGCCGACGACAGCGCGCTGCCGCAAGGCCATGCATCCTGGCAGCGCAGCATCACCCGCGCCTTGCTGCAGGGCCGGGCTGCGTTGGGCGCCTACCCGGTGCGCACCGCAGACGGCCGCCAGTTGCACCTGGATTGCCCGCTGCGGGTGCAACTCTCGGCCGATGGCCCGCTGGAGCCGGCGTCGCGTTGGCTGTCGCAAGCCATCCGCAGCCGGCTGTGCGCCACGGTGGACGAAAAGGCCTTGAGCCTGGCGCTGGCGGCGATCACCCGCGACGGCCAGGCGCGCTGCATCAACATCGCCGCGCAATCGGTGGCCGAGCCCGAGTTCATCGCCGCCGTCTCCAGCCGGCTGGCGGCCGCGCCCGATGCGGCCTGCCGGTTGTGGATAGACCTGCCCGAAATCCTGGCGCTGGAGCGGCCACAGCTTGTGCGTGATCTGTCGCGCCGCTGGCGGCCGCTGGGTGTGATGCTGGGGCTGGAGCATGCCGGCGAGGCCCTGCCCAGAATGCCCCGGCTGATCGACCTGGGCCTGGACTGTGTGCGCATCGACAGCCGCTTTGTCAACGACATCACCGGCCCCGAGGCCGATGGCGCCCGGCGCTATCTGAAAGGCCTGGTGCGGCTGGTGCAGAGCGTGGGCCTGCAAGCCTGTGCCGAGGGGGTGCGCTCGGTGGACGACCTGGCGGTGTTGTGGGCGATGGGCTTTGATGCGGCCACCGGGCCAGCGCTGGTGGAGGCGCTGGAACCGGCCTGAGCCAGAGTCAGCCAATATCCGCGCAGCGCAGCGGGTACTCACCCGTCAGCCGGCACGCAAAAAAGTGCTTCAGCGTCTCGCGCAC
>JANOBL010000560.1:0-6538 GCA_031411635.1 Betaproteobacteria bacterium | reverse complement strand
GTATGAGAAGTGACAAGCCCAGGAAGCGCTTCGCCCCGAGCCCGGTCGTAATCGACCATGACTTTTCCTTCGCGGTTGCGACGGAAGGCGGGGCAGAACGAAAAACGGCCACACCGCTCGACCGTCAGAGGTTGACGGGATCAGTGCGACCGATGGATTCAGACTGGGTGGGCGGCTACATTCCCACAGCATTCATTCCGGTAGATGGCGTCTCGCATACCTGACACCATGCAGGGTGAAGTTTAGCCGATTACCCGGGCCGTGCGCTGCGCGCCCTCTCGTCTGTCTGGCGCCCGCGCGGAGCGCGTGTCGCCATCCAGCCACGAGGGGCGCGGCATCGTTTACCACATGCGAAGGTCGCGCCCGCGAATTTGATGCCCGGTTTGGCGCCATCGCTGCCGCCGGCTATTCAGTTTTCCGCCCGGCCGGGTACCCCGGCCTCTTCTCCCGCGACCGCTACGCGGTCAGCTCCCTGGGGGCTTCCGCCCCCTGGCCCCGGCTTGGCGGTCTGTGGCTGATGACGCATCGACGGTTTGGCATAGGCGCCCTAGATCACGCAGCTTTCGACGACCGGCGCCAAACTTTAGCCCGCATCACGCGGGCGTGAAAATTCAACCGGGCAGTTCAATAGACGGCCAAACTCGTCAAGATCGCAACTCGGGTAAACGCATAAAGTTGAAACAAATTGTAACCAAATTGTTCCTGATTTTTGCTGCTGAGAATCACTGTGGAGAACACGGCGCACTACTGACGAACTGGTCAAATACACAGATATTCTCATAGGTGCGGACCCTCGTTTAGACGCCAAAGGCGGCATCAATCATCCTGTGGATAACTTCTCTTCGCGAGGAGCTATTTATGCATTGCTGCACCGCCGCAAAAGGAATTTTTCAGATTGGTGAGGCTGTGGACAACTACAGGCAGCCGCACCCCACGCAAAAAAGGCGGATAAACTTGACCTGCGCGATCTTCACCGAACTAGAACTAGAAGCGCGCAAAAAACGAGAGGTCGGAGGCCTGCCAGGGCCGCCAACCTCTCAGGTGCAACTTAAGCCCCGCCTCGGGGAGTTCAGCTAGTGAACATTGAGCTAGCAAGAGTCGGAGGCCTTATGGATCACATGAGCAAATCCACCTTACCCTCGGAACCGACTACGTCTACGAGCCGTCGCGCAACTCGTAGACGTAGTCTACGCGTGTTCACGAGATCGTCAATGTCCAAGGGACATTGACGCACCGCGCTGTGACTACTGATACGAAAGGCCCACCATGGCCCATCCCTTCAACCTCACATACCACGTCTACATCGACGTGAACCACCAGTACCGCTGGTATTTGGTAGCTGGCAACGGTAAGAAAATTGCGAATTCCGGCGAGGGTTACTACAACCGCGCCGATTGCGTCAGCGCCCTCAATCTGGTCGCTCAGTCCGGCGGTGCGCCGATCCACTACGACTGAACCTAGACCTGGTAAGCGCGAGCGGCGGCGCTGCCTTCGGGTAGCTCCGCCGTCTCTTTTCACCAACGTCGAGGGGCAAGTGGTACTCTGGTTCGCAGTAACTGCAACGTAGCCAGAACGTAGCAAATCGTGGCGCCCGAACGCTCCCGGCAACGTTAAGTGGCTCCCGATTTCCCTATGCGTGCGTCCGATGGTCAATATCGAAAGGGGCACGGGAGCCTTCTCTTAATCCGTAGGTCGAGTGTTCGAGTCACTCAGGGCCCACCAAAATCTTGTGTTGCAAAGCAACGGCCTGGTGGCAACGCCGGGCCGTTTTGCCTTGTGTGTTTGCTCTGAGGGCCTCAATTCAGCGCACCAAGCTTCAACGCCGCCAATTGCTCAGCCACGATCACCGCAAAGCGCTGTGCCAGCCGGGACGGCGGCCGGTTCAGGTTGATCACGCTGTAGACGCAGGCCCGGACCCAGAAACTGCAAGCGCTGCCCGAGGCCGCGTGGGACCGGCAGGCCATCACGTGGTGCCTGGCGGCCGATGACCTGCCGGATGAAGACCACCGCATCGACAAGCCCAGCGATTACGACCGCTTCAAGACCCTGCAGCTTGCCTGCTGGCCGGGCCCGCAACTTAGCTGGACCTTGAGCGACTTTGTCAGCCACCAGCCGCGTGAACGCCCGCTGTTTGCTGGTGCCACCGACGAGCCCTCGCTGCACGACCTGTGGCATGCCCGGCGCATTGCCTACCGCCGGCACTTTGAGCCCGGGGCTTATGCCAGCGACATCATCCAGCGACATCACCCTGGCCAACTGGCCGCAGATGGACTACCGCTTATCAGCCGATGGGCAAGCGGCGGTAGATCAGCGCATCCGGCGCTGGCGGGCTGGCGTCGGTGTCCTGGGGCGCGCACAGCAACCACCGGCCGTCGATGGCGTGGTCTTGCTGCGGCGCCAGCCAGGGCAGGGCGCTGGCATCTTGCAGGCGCTCGGCCAGCAGGCAGGTTTTGGCTGTTGCCGCGTCGTCAGGCGCATCGCCGGCCATCACCCACACCGCCAATTGCGGGCTGTCGGGTGCGGCCACCGGCTGCGCCAAGCCGCACACCCAGCGCGACAGGTTTTGCAGCGCCGGCCGCATGCGTGCGCTCATGACCGTGGGCTCACGCAGCAAGCGCTGGTACGGTGCGCTGTCCAGCACGGCCGGGTCTTGCAAGCCGTACAGCGTCAGGTAGCCTGGCATGCCGGTGCCGGCGTGCAACCGATACCGCCGCGCCCACAGCATGCCGGGCACCGTCAAGCGCTCGGGCACATGCTCCCGCGCATGCCAATCGTTGTAGGCAGCCTCGTGCTCGGGCGCCACATCGTTCCACAGCGCCAGCAGCGCATGGGCCGGCGTTGTTGCTGCAGCCGCCTCATTCATCACTGGTCTCCGGCTGCAGCAACACCTTGCTGGCCTGCTTGCCATGGGCCAGCGCAAAGCCCTGCAGCGCCTGGCTCAGCGGCAGCACATGGCTGACCATCGGGGCCATCAGCGGGCCCAGATCGGCCATCAGCGCCAGCGCGGCCGGCCAGTCCGATTCGGGCGGGCGGAACGAGCCGCGCAATTGCTGCTGCCGGCGCACCAGCGAGGTCAGTTCCAGCGCCAGCGGCCGGGCATGGATGCCGGTGATCACCACGCTGCCGTTGCGGCGCAGCAGCGGCAAGGCCTGGTTGATGGTGTCGGGCACGCCGGTGGCCTCAAACACCAGGTCAAACTCGGCGCCACCAGTGTGTGGCCGGGTGGCGTCGGCCAGCGATTGGCTGGCCACATCCACCAGCGCATCAAAGCCCATCTGCCGCAGCACGGCCAGCCGGGCGCTGTCGTCAAAACCGCTGACCACCACCTGGGCCGCGCCGGCCTGCCTGGCCAGCACCGCAATGCCCTGGCCGATGGTGCCCGGGCCCATCACCAGCACGCGTTGGCCGGCAACGCTGCCAGACACGCGCAGCGCCTGCATAGCGATCGACAGCGGCTCGGCCAGCGAGGCCAGTTCGTCGCTCAGGCCCTCGGGCACCGCCACGCAGTTGCGCTGCGGCACCCGCACCCAGGCTGCAAAGGCACCGTTGCGGGTCATGCCGATGCCGGTGCGTGTCACGCAGCCGTCGGGGTTGTCGGCCAGGCAGGCGGCGCAACGGCCACAGGTGATCGACGGCCGCACCACCACACGTTGGCCGGTCAGCGGGCCCGAGGCCAGCACGCCGACAAACTCGTGGCCCAGCGTCACCGGCAAGTGCGGCGTGATGAAGGCGTAGCTGGGGGTCCAGTCGTCCACATGCAGGTCGCTGCCGCAGATGCCGGTGGCGGTGACACGCACCAGCACCTGGTCGGGTGATTCAAGCTGCGGCTTGGGCACATCGACCAGGCTCAGACCGGCGGCGGCGGTGGTTTTTTGCAAGGCTTTCATGGTGTGTTGCTCCTTGATCAATCGATGGGTCAGTCGATCGTGATGCCGACCTTCTTGATGATCGTGCCCCACTTTTTGCCTTCGTTGTCGATGAAAGTCTTGAACTCGGCCGGCGTGCCGCCGCCGATGATCAAGCCCTGCTTGGCCATGGCGTCACGTATCGCCGGGTCTTTCAGCACTGCGTTGACATCGGCATTGATGCGGTTCACCACCTCGGCCGGTGTGCCGGTGGCGGTGAATAGGCCGTTCCAGGCCAGCGCCTCGAAGCCCGGGTAACCCGCTTCGGCCACCGTGGCCACGGTCTTCATGCCCTCGCTGCGCTGCAGGCTGCTGGCGGCGATCAGCTTGATGCGGCCACCCTGGATCAGCGGCAGCAGGGCCGGTGCCACGGTGAACAGCATTTGCGTCTCCCCGGCCGCCAGCGAGGTGCCGGCCGGCGGTGATCCGGCATAAGGCACATGCACTGCGTCGATGCCGGTGACGCTTTTGAACAACTCCATCGTCAGGTGCGACGAGCTGCCGTTGCCCACCGAGCCATAGCTCAGCTTGTTGCCTTGTTTCTTGGCCCAGGCGATGAACTCGGGCAAGGTGTTGGCCGGGTTGCTGGCCTGCACCGCCAGCACATTGGGCTGCGATGTTGTCAGCACCACGGGCAGCAGATCACGCGCCGGGTCGTAAGGCATTTTTTTGTACATGTGCGGGCCAAACGCGATCGGGCCGTTGAAGCCGATGCCCAAGGTGTAGCCATCGGGCGCGGCCTTGGCCACCACGTCCATGCCCAGCATGCCACCGGCGCCGGCCTTGTTGTCCACCACCACCGATTGGTGCCAGCGGTCCTTCAACTTGTCGCCCAAGGTGCGCACGATCACGTCCAGCGAGCTGCCGGCCGGTGCCGGCACCAGGATGCGCACCGGCTTGGCGGGCCAGGCCTGGGCAAACGCGGTGCTGGTCAGGCCGGCGGCCAGCATCAGGGTGAAGAGTTTTTTCATCGGTGTCTCCGGGGTGGGGCTGGGATGGAGCACATTTTTGGGGAGGTAGAGAGATACTTCAAGAATCGATTTCGTATGCAATCCATAGTTTTCAGGTATGGAGGGAGAGGCCATGGAACTGCGGCATCTGCGTTACTTCGTTGCGGTGGCGGAAACCGGCAACCTGAGCCGGGCGGCCGAAAAGCTGTTCATCGCGCAGCCGCCGCTGTCCTTGCAGATCCGCCAGTTGGAAGAGGCGCTGGGCGAGCCGCTGTTCATCCGCCATCCCAAGGGTGTGCGGCTGACCGCTGCCGGCCAGGCCTTGCTGCCCGAGGCGCGCAGCCTGCTGGACCGCGCCGCGCGCCTGGGCGATCTGGTGCAGCAGCGCGGCGCTGACGGCGCCGGCCTGGGCGGCACGTTCAGCCTGGGCTATGTGCCGTCGGCCAGCAGCACCTTGTTGCCCGAGCTGGTGCGTGCGCTGCGCCAGCTACACCCCCGGTTGAACCTGTCGCTGCGCGAGCTGATCAGCGACGAGCAGACCGAGGCCCTGGTGGCCGGGCAGATCGACGCCGGCATTGCCCGCACCAACGCCCGCCATGCCCGCATCAGCGTGGCCTGCCAGATGCCCGATCCGTTTTGCCTGGCTTTCTCGCGGGCAGCCGCACCGCGTGCCGGCCCGGCGCTGGATCTGCGGCGCTATGCCCAGCATGGTTTTGTCGCCTTCACCCGGCACCGGGGGCCGGCGTACTTTGACCAGGCGGTGCATTTGTGCGGCCAGGCCGGGTTCAGCCCGGTGATCCGTTACGAGGCCAGCACGGTGCGGGGCGTGCTTGATCTGGTTGGCGCCGGGCTGGGTGTGGCGCTGGTGCCGGCATCGGCATCGCTGCTGGGTGTGGCCGGGGTGCTGGTGCGGCCGCTGCGCGCCAGCGGCACTGGCGAGGTGCTGGCGCTGCTGCGGCGCAAGGTGGATAACAACCCGCTGCTGCCGGTGCTGCAGCAAACCATGGTCACGCTGTTTGCGCAGTTGCAGGCGCGCACTGCTGAAGCCTTGCAAGCGAAGTGAGCGGCAGTTGATGCGGGCTCAGGCAGCGGCGCCAGCACCAGACCAAAGCTCGTCCATCACCTGCGCAAAACGACTGGCGATGGCGGCCGTGGTGCCTGGCGGACGCGACGACAAGGCCCAGCGGCCGGCCACCATCACATCCAACCAAGGCCGGGCCGGGCTGGAAAACACCAGCGCATCCAGCAGCCGGTCGGGTGGCATGCCAAGCTGGCTGGGGCAATCCGGGTCCAGCAGCAGCGCATCGGCGCGTGCACCGGCTTGCAGGCCCCAGCGGGCCTGGCCGGCCGCTGCGGCGCCGCCCGCCAGCGCGCGCGTGAACAAACGCTGCGCGGTGGAGGCCTGTCCCAGCGCCGGTGCGGCGGCCACGTTGCGCTGGCGGTGTTGCAGCCGGGCGCCGTAGTCCAGCCAGCGCAGCTCTTCGCGCCAATCGCGGGTGACGTGGCTGTCCGAGCCGATTGCCAGCGGCACACCGGCGTCCAGCCAGCCACGCAGATCGCAGAAGCCGTCACCCAGGTTGGCCTCGGTGCTGGGGCAAATCACCACACCGGCGCCGGCTGCGGCCACAGCATCGATCTCGGCGGCTTGTGCATGGGTGGCGTGCACCAGTTGCCAGCGTGTAT
>JANOBL010000559.1:0-2753 GCA_031411635.1 Betaproteobacteria bacterium | reverse complement strand
GGTGAGCTGATCAGCTTTCCCGGCAACCAGGATCCACCCACCTTGCGCCTGGTCACCGTGGCCAGCCCCACCGACCACCAGGTGATGCTGACCGGCCGCCTGGCCTGGGACGAAGACCACACCGCGCGGGTTTACGCGCCGTATGCCGGCCGCATCGACAAGCTGCTGGCCAGCGTGGGCCAGCGCATCAAGCGCGGGCAGGCGCTGGCGGCGATGAGCTCGGCCGACGTGGGCCAGGCCCAGGCCGATCTGCACAAGGCCGAGGCCGACCAGGCGCTGGGCGGCAAGGCGGTGGCGCGGACGCATGATTTGGTGGAGGCCGGTGTGGTCGCCCGCAAGGACCTGGAGCAAGCCGAAGCCGACCTGGCCCGTTCCAACGCCGAGGCGGCGCGCGCCCGGGCCCGGCTGGCGCAATACGGGGTCACCGCCAAGGTGCCGGGTGCGGTGAACCTGGCCTTCATGCTCAGCGCGCCGCTGGCCGGCGTGGTGGTGGAGCGCAACAGCAACCCGGGCGCCGAGGTGCGCACCGATGTGCAAGGCCAGCCGCTTTTCACGATCAGCGAGCCGGCCTCGCTGTGGGCCACCATCGATGTCGACGAAAGCCAGTTGGCGCTGGTGCCGATCGGCCAGACCCTGCTGCTGACCACGGCGGCCTGGCCCGAGCGTGAGTTCAGCGCCACGGTGCTCAGTGTGGGCGCGGCGGTGGACCCGGCCTCGCGCACGGTCAAGGTGCGGGCCCGGGTGCCCAATGGCACCGGGCAGTTGAAGGCCGAGATGTTTGTTAACGCCTCGGTGGCCCAGCGTGGCAGCCTGCCGCTGGTGCCGGCGGATGCGGTGTTTCTGCGTGGTGAGGGCTCGGTGCTGTTTGTGCAGCGCGGCCCGGGCAAGTTTGAGCGGCGCGAGGTCAAGCTGCGGCCGGCCGGGCCGCAGGCCTGGTCGGTGCTGCAAGGCGTGGCGGTGGGCGAGCGGGTGGTGGTGGGCGGTGGCCTGTACCTGAACCAGATGCTGGACGCCGGCAAATGAAGGCTTTTGTCCGGTTTGCGCTGCGCCAGCCGCTGTTCATGGGGCTGGGGCTGCTGCTGTTCATCGGCGCCGGTGTGATCGCTTTCCAGAACCTGGCGGTGGAGGCGTTTCCGGATGTCTCGGACACCCAGGTCAACGTCATCGCTCTGTACCCGGGCCGCGCCGCCGAAGAGGTGGAAAAACAGGTGACGATCCCGGTCGAGATCGCGCTGTCGGGCATCCCCAACACCGTGCGGCTGTTCACCCACACCCAGTACGGGCTGATGTTTGCGATGGTCACCTTCGACGACAAGCCGGGTGACCAGTTGGCGCGCCAGCAGATCCTGGAGCGTTTGCGCTCGGTAGATTTGCCGGCGGGCGTGGCCACCGAGGTACCGCCGCCGTCCACCGCGATCGGCGAGATCATGCGCTTCCGGCTGCGCGGTGATGGCTACACCCCGCGTGAGCTGCGCGAGACCCAGGACTGGGTGGTCGAGAAGGCCTTGCGCCAGGTCGGCGGCGTGGCCGACCTGGTGACCATGGGCGGCTCGATCAAGCAGTACGAGGTGAACCCCGACCTGGCCCGGCTGCGTGACCACAAGATCACCCTGGGCCAGTTGTTCAACGCGCTGCAGCGTGCCAATGCCAATGCCGGCGGCGGTGCGCTGACGCAGGGGCGCCAGCAGTTTCTGGTGCGCTCGCTGGGCAGTTTTCGCTCGTCGGCCGACATCGAGCGGGTGGTGGTGGCCGAGGTGGCCGGCACGCCGGTGCTGGTGCGCGATGTGGCCCAGGTGCGGGTGGGGCAGTTTCCGCCGCAAGGCCTGGTGGGGCAGGACGATGCCGACAACATCGTCAACGGCATCGTCGTGATGCGCAAGGGCGAGAACCCGTCCAAGGTGCTGGCCGGGGTGCAGGCCAAGATCGATTTGCTCAATGCTCGCGGCCTGCCACCGGGCATGACCATCCTGCCGTACTACGACCGCTCGTGGCTGATCGCCAAGACCTTGCACACGGTGTTTGCCAACCTCACCGAGGGCGCGCTGCTGGTGATGCTGGTGCTGTTTTTGTTTCTGCAGAACATCCGTGCGGCGGCCATCGTTGCGCTGGTGATCCCACTCTCGCTGCTGGCCACTTTTCTGGGGCTGACCTTTGTCGGCATCCCGGCCAACCTGCTGAGCCTGGGGGCGATGGACTTCGGCATCATCGTCGACGGCGCGGTGATCGTGGTCGAGAACATCTTTCGCCGCCTGGGCGAGTTGGACGAGGCCCAGATGCGCAATACGCAGCGCCGTTTCAAGGCGGTGCTGCAAGCCACGGTGGAGGTGGGTCGGCCCACGCTGTTTGCGATGATCATCATCATCGCCGCGCACCTGCCGATCTTCACCTTGCAGCGCCACGAGGGCCGTATCTTCTCGCCGATGGCCTGGAGCGTGACCTCGGCGCTGGTGGGCTCGCTGGTGATGGCGCTGTCGCTGGTGCCGCTGTTGTGCCTGATGCTGCTGCGCAAGAAGGTGCCGCACGGCGACAACGGGCTGGTGCGCGCCTGCAAACGCATCTACACCCCGGCGCTGACCTGGGCCGTGGCCCGGCCCAAGGGGGTGATGGCGGCGGCCGTGCTGACCCTGGCCGCCGCGCTGGCGCTGGCCGCCAGCCTGGGCTCGGAGTTTCTGCCCGAGCTGGACGAGGGCACGATCTGGGTCAATGCCACTTTGCCGGCCTCGGTCTCGCCCGAGGAGGCCAAGCAGACCGCG
>JANOBL010000558.1:0-7597 GCA_031411635.1 Betaproteobacteria bacterium | reverse complement strand
GCCGATCTGCAGCAAGTGCAAGAACAAGTGGGCGCGCACCGCATTGAGGCCGAGCAAGCCCAGGCCCGGCTGCAAGTGCTGCAAGCAACCGTGGGTGCGTTAGTGGATGAGCTGCAGCGCCAGCTCAGCCAGGCGCGGCTGGCGGTGAGCAGTGGCGAGCGGGCTTTCAAGACCGCCAGCGACAGCAGCCGCATGGCCGGCGAGGCGCGCGCGGTGGCGCAGTCAGAAGCCCTCACTGCCGACACCGAGTTGCAGCGCCGCAGCCAGGCCCGCAGCGTGGCGGTGGCCAGGCTGCAGCAGTTTGTTGCCACCGGCCTGTTGTCAGCCGCGCTGCCACAGCTAACACTGCCCGACCAGGCGGAACCCTGGACCATCGACCCGGCGCTGGGCCTGGCGCGCCGCGCCGAGCAGGCCCTGATCGCGGTGGCCGACGACGACGAGGCCTGGACGCGGGTGCAGCGCCAGATCACCGAAGAACTGACCGAGCTGCAGCGCACGCTGGCCGCGCTGGGCCACCAGGCGCCGGCCGAGACCAGCGATTTTGGGCTGACCGTGCACATCCTGTACCAAAACCAGCCCGAGCGGCCGGACCGGCTGGCCGCGCGCCTGGCCGACGAGATCAGCCAGCGCAGCGAGTTGCTCAGCGCCAACGAGCGGGGTGTGCTGGAGAACCACCTGCAGGCCGAGATCGCGGCCGAAGTACAGCGCTTGCTGCAGGCCGCCGAACGCCAGGTGGAGGCCATCAACGCCGAGTTGCACAAACGCCCCACGTCCACCGGTGTGCGCTTTCGTCTGCTGTGGTTGCCGCTGACCGAAGAAGAAGGCGCGCCGGTGGGGCTGGCCACTGCGCGCAAGCGCCTGCTCAATACCAGCGCCGATGTCTGGTCGGCCGAAGACCGGCGCGTGGTGGGCGCGATGCTGCAGCAGCGCATCACCACCGAGCGCAGCAACGCCGATTTGGGTACCGGCAAAGACAGCGGCGGCAGCCTGCACGAGCAGCTTGCGCGCGCGCTGGACTACCGGCACTGGCACCAATTCAGGGTAGAGCGCTGGCAGGACGGGCAGTGGCGCAAATTGTCGGGCCCGGCCTCCAGCGGCGAGCGTGCACTGGGCCTGACCGTGCCGTTGTTTGCGGCGGTAGCCAGTTTTTACAGCCAGGGCGGCAGCGCCAACGCGCCCCGGCTGATGCTGCTGGACGAGGCTTTTGCCGGCATCGACGACGCGGCGCGGGCGCACTGCATGGGCTTGATCCACGAGTTCGACCTGGATTTCGTCATCACCAGCGAGCGCGAATGGGCTTGTTACGCCGAGCTGCCCGGCGTGGCGATCTGCCAATTGCAGCGCCGCGAAGGGGTGGACGCGGTATTCGTCTCGCGCTGGACCTGGGACGGCCGCGCCAAGCGCCGCGAGCCCGACCCGGACCGCCGCTTCGCCCCCGGCTTGCCCCCTCTCCCGCTGGCGGGAGAGGGTGGGGGTGAGGGTGAGGGCAGATCGAAGTGACCGACCCCCGGCTGCAGCGCTTGCTGGGCGGCCCCTTGTTGGCCGGCTTGCGCCAGCGCTTGCGCCAGCGCTACGCCCCGCTGCCACCGGGCGTGATGCCGCCACCGCTGCGCCTGGCGCGGCTGCAGCCCGAAGAACACGCCGCGCTGGCCGCGCTGCTGGGCCGGCCGGGCCGGTTTGCCGCATCGATGTGGCTTGATCTGGCCGCTATCGACAGCGCACTGCAGCGCGCCGGCCTGGCCACCGGCCTGCGCGACGCGTTGCAGCAACTGGACGGCCCGATCATCAACCTGGCCGAGCAGCGCAACACCCAACAAGCCGCCTGGGCGGCCTTGGCCGGCAGCGCGCGCCACACCCTGCTGGCGGCGTTGCTGGACGCGCCACCCGGCCTGGGCCTGCTCAAACGCCTGGTACGCCAACCCGGCCCGGCTGCCCAAGCCCTGCTGCAACAAGCGGACGCGGTGCTGCAGCGTCTGCCCGCCGCTGGCCTGGCGCGGGCACAGCTCGCCGCGCTGGCACTGGGCGACGCCCATGCGCTGGACCGCGGCGCGCCGGTGGCCAGCCTGGTGCTGGCGGCCTGGCGCGCAGCGCGCTGCACGCCAGCCGAGCCCGATACCCTGCCAGCGTCAACCGATGACCCAGGCGGTAGCAGCACTGCCAGCAGCACTGCCAGCACCCCGGCCAGCACCCCGGCCAGTGACGAATCCGACCGCGCCGTCTGGGCATCGGCCGGTGTGCTGGTCAACGAGCTGGCCCGCCCGGCGCTGGCGCTGAACCTGCCGCTGGCCAGCGGCGCGCTGCTGCTGCCGGGTGAACCCAGCTACCTGTCGCTGCGCCAGTTGCTGCGGGCGCCTCCTGCCTGGGGCACTGCCGGACGGGTGGTGTTTGTCTGCGAAAACCCCAACCTGGTGGCCATCGCCGCCGACCGGCTGGGTGGCCGCTGCGCGGCGCTGGTCTGCACCGACGGCATGCCCGCCGCGGCGCAGCGCGTGCTGCTGCAGCAGCTCGCCGCTGCCGGCGCCACACTGCACTACCACGGTGATTTTGACTGGCCCGGCCTGCGCATCGCCAACCAGGTGCACACGCTCAGCCCGGCCTGGTTGCCCTGGCGTTTTTCAGCAACCGATTACAGGGCGGCCTGCCTGGTCGGCAGTGGCCGGCCGCTGGTGGGTGATCCGGTGGCCGCAAGCTGGGACGCCACGCTGGCCGACGCGATGCAGGCCGCCGGCCGCGCGATCGACGAAGAAGCACTGGCCGACCGTTTGCTGGACGATCTGGGTGCGGCATCCGCCTGAGCTGTTTGGCAATAAGCGAACCCTCAAGCCACAAACCGGCACGCCGACGCCGCTGCCCGCGTGTCCATGTTGCGGCCGCGGTTCAGGTGGTCGTCGATCTCGGCGGCGCAGCCCAGCATGCGGGCATACAGGAACACCGTGAACGCCGCCGTCTCAAGCGCTGCCGCCGGGATGGTGCCGGCGCGGTAGGCCGGCCACACCGTCTTGAGCAGCAGCGCAGCAATCACCGCGTCGATATTGACGCAGTACACCGTGCGCGACACGCCCTCGTCGTACAGCTTTTGCACCAGCGCCCGGTAGAACTCGTGGAACACGTTGTGCTCGCCCCGCTGCGCCATCAGCTTGGCGATGAAGACCTCGCGGGGATCGTGGTTCACCGGCTTGTCCTTGAACACCGGGTGGTTGACGCCGGGGATCTTCTGGATGTCCAGGTTGCCGCTGGTCTTTTTGTCGGCCTTGTAGCGGGCATAGGTGTCGACATAGCGCGCCGCGAGTTGGTCCACATCCACCTGCGGCGTTGCCGCGCCCGGATCGACCAGATCGCTGCCCTCAAACTGGTCCAGCAAAAACGCCACCCCCTCGTAGCCGTTGCCACCGTGGGCAAAACCGCAGTGGCTCAAAAAGCCGATCAAGCCCTTGTTGAGCTGCACCCGCTCGGGCTGCTCGGGCCCGTCGGACGACACTGCCCCCTTGGCACCTTGCGCCGAGATCGTGCCCGGGCCGTTGCTCAGCAGCAGGCCCACCAGGGTCTGGAATGCAAACAGGTCGCTGGCGCGTGGTTGGGCCTGCAGCAGCGCCAGGTACGCCACCTGGGTGAGCGAGGTCTGGCCCAGCAACTCGGCCTCGCTGATGCCGCAAAACCGGGTGGGCTGGTGGCGTGCCGCATCCACCGATGCACCGATTGCGGTGCCAAACAACTGCAGCCACACCGGCAGGCATTCCACCGTCAGCCGCGACACCCGCTTGCGCATCAGCGGGCCCCAGCCCAGGGTGGTGCTGATAGCAGCCAGCACCGCGTCGGCGCTGGGGTAACCCCCCAGCCGCTCCAGGTAGCGCACAAAGACCGAGCGTGCACCGCGGGCCCGAAACCCGTCCAGCATCGCCTGGGCGCGGGGGTCGGGCTGGGCCGACAGCAGCAACTCGGTGCCGCCGGCTTCCAGCAGCGCATCCAGCTTGAAGCCCTCGTCCAGCGCGTCTTTCAGCCCGGCGGCGGCAAAGCGCGCTATCAACTGGCGGGCGATCTGGCGCGCCGGCTCGGTGCGGCGCGGCCCCAGCACCGCCAGCGCTGCCGCCAGCACCGCATTGGGTGCGTTGCCGGCATCGCGTGCAGCCTGCGCCGCCGCCAAGGTGGCCGCACCATGCAGGTTCAGGCAGGCGCCCACCGCCAGGCTGACCAGTTGGCGGTCGTTGTCGCCACCCGGCTCTTTCAGCAGCGCCAGGCTGACATGGGCCTCCAGCGGGTATTGCGCGGCGTCCAGCACCGACACGCCGTTGAGCCGGGTGACCTGGGTCTTGGCGTCCATCTGCGAGACACCCGAGGCGTCTTTCAGCGCCTCGCGCGGAAAATGCGCACCCACCTGCAAATCCAGCGCCTTGACCTGGGCGTCAAACGGCGCGGCCGCCACCACCACCGGCAGGTCCAGCGCGGCCGGCAGGCGCACGCCCTGGTTGGCGCCAAACCAGGCTTTCAGCGCCATCGTGCCCTCGGCCGCAAAGTCGGGCTGGATGCCGTTGGCGGCCATCACCGCACTCAGCGCGGCGGGGATGTCGGCGATGTTGACCACCACCGCACCCTTGGCCGAGCAGACCGGGTTGTCGGGTGTGAACAGCGCGTTGACGCCAAACTTTTCCATGAACCAGCGCTCTTTGGACGCCGCATCGTCACCGCCACCGGACATCGCACCGGCATGGCCTACCGCGCGGGTGAGCTTGCTTTTCCAGCGCCCCACCACGCAGGCCACCACCGGCTTGTTGAACTCGGCATCCAGCTCGTAATAGCCCCCCGGCTCGCAGTACAGCACCGCCGCCTTGCTGCGCGCATCGTTGCCCAGCGCAAACGCAAACTCGGGTGCGGCGTAGTGGATGTACACGTCCTTGCCCGACGAAACCAGGGTGGTCGTGCCCCAGCCGCCCAGCCGCAGGTACTGGGCGATGGTGGTGGTAAAGCCACCCGAGTTGGACAGGATTGCGATCGAGCCTTTTTTAAGCGTGTCGCCGGGGCTGTCGCCGCCCAGCGCACCGCCGATGCGCACCTGGTTCCAGGCGTCGGCCACACCCAGGCTGTTGCCGCCAAAGATGTCGATGCCCCGGGCTTGCGCCAGTGCGCGGATCTCGCGTGCATCGTGCACGCTCATTTTCTCGGTTGGGATGAAGATCTTGGTCAACTCGGGGTTGACCCGGATCAGCTCCACCACGCCGTCGTCGGCCGCGCTGGGAGGCAGGTAGACCACGCCGCAGTTGAAGCGGTGGCCGGCCTCCAGCCCCTCGCGCACATTGTTGTAGACGGGGATGTTGCCGGCCGGTGTCTCAAGCACCTGGCCGCGCCGGCCGGGCGAGGTGCCAAACACCACGTTGCCACCGCTCCAGGCATGGCCCACCGGTGTCACGTCGCTGGATTCACCGCCCAGGATGTTGAGCACACACACCCGGTCATCGCGGGTGGCGATGTCGGCCAGCGACGCCACGCCGTTGAAGAACTTGAAATTGCCAACGCTGGGTCGGGTCATGTTGATTCCCTGTTTGTCTTCAAGCGGCCAGCTTCATCGCACGCGCCACCTCGGCGCGGCCACCGGCCTTCATCCAGCCGTCAACCCGGCGTGCGTAATCCACCACCTCGCTCATTGCCGAATCAAAACCAAAGATGCGGTACGGGATGCCCAGCGCATCGCAGGTGTCGCGCATCACACCCATGCCACGCACCAGGTTGGGCCCACCCCGCCCTACCACCAGGTACAGCGGCTGGGCGCCGTGTTTGCCAAAGTGCTCGCGCAGCGCATCGGCCATCGCGCGGAAGGTTTCAAAGATGTCGGTGTTGTTGCTCTTGCCACCGATGATGAACAGCACATTGCTTTGCTTCAGCCAATGCTTGAAGCAGATGCGCGCCACCGCCTTCATCTTCTCGTAAGGCGGGTTGCCACCAAAGTCTGACGAGATGCTGGCATCGTCGCCCAGCATCTGCGTCACCAGTGAGTTGGCACCACCGCCAAAGGTGGGCGCCAGGATCGTGCCCTGGGGGTTGATCACATAGACATCGCTCTGGCCCTGGTAGGTGCGCAGCGTGTTGATCTCTTGCTCAAAATCGGAGTAATCGGCGGCAAACAAGTCGGCCGGCAGGTCCAGCCGCTGCCAGCGTGGATCGTCGCGGTCGAAGCCGCATTTAAAGTCGCAGGCCACCGGCGTCAGCCGGCCCCGGGCATCCGCGCGCAGCCGGATCGGGTTCAGCTCCAGCGTGGTCATGCCGTAGTCGTGGAACAAGTCCCACAGGTTGGGCAAATGCTGCACCAGCGGCGAGATGATCTGCTTGGGCGCTTGCAACTCCGACAGCGCATTGGCCACCACAAAAGCTTTCAGCCCGGTCAGCGGGTTGAACGGCACGCTGACGATCTGCGTCTTGTCCAACTCCTCGATGTCCATGCCGCCGTGGTGCGTCAGCGTCATCGTCGGGGCGCGGTAGTGGGTGTTGTCGGTGAGTGAAAAATACACCTCGTACTCGGCCGGCACACCGGCCTCAAACGTGACGCCGTTGGATTTGGCCACCTGGTTGCCATGCCGGTGCTCGCAAAAGTACAGCCGCTCTTTTTCGGCCAGCGCGGTTTTCAGGTCACTGGCCCGGCCCACCAGGCCGGCCTTGCCTTTTTTGCCGACACCGCCCTTGAACACCGGTTTGATGAAAACCTGGCCGTGCTTGGCGATCAAGGCCTTGAGCTGCGATTCGCTGGCATCGGGGCCCAGCATCTCGGGGGTTGGAAATCCCGCCAGCTTGAGTAACTGGGCGCCGTGCAGCATGCCGGTGATGTTCATCGGGTGTCCTTGAGGGGGTGGGCAAGACAGGCGGCGGGCCAGCAGCAGCCAGACCCGGCCGATGCTAAAAAACGCTGGCGCAGCGCAGCTTTCGGCCAGCTTTCAGCGGGGCCTATCGCTTTCCCGCAACCAGGTTCCCGCGGTTCCCACCACAACCCGCAGGATTCAGCGCGGCAGCCGCATCGCCACCCGCCAACGCTTGACAAACGCCTGGCGCTTGCTCTGGTCCAGATGCGCCAGCAAGCCCGGGCCCAGCGCAATCGGCCGTGCGGCGGCGCCCAGTTGCAGGCCCAGCGCGCCGGCCGATCCAGGCTGGTCGGCAGCAGCATCCAGCCGCACACCGTGCAGCCCGCCGGCCTGCGCCAGCAGGCGCTGGCCAGGTGCGGACAGCAAATGGTCCAGCCACAGCCGGGCGCCCTGCGGGTTGGGCGCCCGGCGCGAGATAAAAGCCACCCGCGACGCCACCAGCGTGTAATCCTGCAGGTAGACGATGCCGATCTCGGGCTGGCGCCGCGCAAAGGCCTCGGCATAACTGCCCAGCACGTTGTAGGCCAGCAGTACACGCCCGGCGGCCACCGCCTGCAGCATGCTCAGCGTATCGGCATGCAGGCTGGGCTGGCAGCCGCCCAGTGCCTCCACCAGGTCCCAGAAATTGGGCGCCACCCGGGCATCCTGGGCCAGCATCAGGTAGCCCAGGCCGGCACGCTCGATGTCATAGGTGGCCACCCGGCCGCGCAAGCGCGGCAGGTCTGCACGCAGCAGCGCGGCCAGCGCGCCGCGGC
>JANOBL010000557.1:0-2406 GCA_031411635.1 Betaproteobacteria bacterium | reverse complement strand
GCGCTCCGTCCTCCATCACTGATCCTCCCGGGCTTCCCAAAACCCCCACCTGAACCTTACATTCCCCAACAGCCCCGCACGCCACCTCCGAGCGGCGGTTCAGTCCAACCAGGTTTATCTGACGCCGCTGGCTTCGAGGCGGTTGTCTAGTTTTGGCTGGGGCGTCAGATAAACGCTTTTCGTTCAGGTTTATCTGACGCCGCTGGCTTCGAGGCGCTTGTCTAGTTTTGGCTGGGGCGTCAGATAAACGCTATTCGTTAGGCCTCGCAAATCGCGGCCGTGCCTCATTCGGCGCCGAAGACAATGAAGACAAACGGCACACAGTCTGCTAGAGTACGCAGATGACGAAGCCGTTTAGATGGGACCCCGACAAGAACGAACAGCTCATTCAAGAGCCCGGCGTTTCTTTTGAACAGATCACAGTAGCAGTTGAGAACGGCGATCTGCTTCAAGTTGTTCAGCATCCGAATGTCGCAAAGTATCCAAGGCAGAAGATCATGATTGTCGGAATAGACGGATATGCGTATCTGGTTCCGTTCGTTGAAGAGATGGATTACTTTTTTCTCAAAACGATCATTCCCAGCCGCAAAGCAACTCGCGATTTCATCGAAAGCAAGGAGTAGCGAAATGAAACTCGACAAATACGAGGAGGAAGTGCTCGCAGCATTCGAGTCTGGCGCACTCCTTCCTATTGCCACAAAAGATGAGCTGGAACAAATCCGTGAGTCTGCACGCGCAACAGCCACTAAGGATCAGCGTATCAACATTCGCCTGTCAGCTGGCGACCTTCGGGACATTCAGGTAAAAGCAATGCAAGAGGGGATGCCATATCAAACCCTCATTGCCAGTGTGCTTCACAAATACGTCACCGGTAGGCTCGCAGAGAAAATTCCTGTTACTCAGGCGGACCCAAGCAGCGCCGCCTGATCTGAATGCTCACGACATCCCCTCCAAGATCGCCCTGTGGGCATGTGGGCAGGCTCAAATGCAGCCTGCCCACATGCCCACAGGGCTCGATGACGACCAGCAATTTTGACTGTTGGGTTCCACACGAAACGACGAGGGGCCCTTTTGAGCTAGGCGTGCAGGCGATGCTGGCGGCGGTGGCGCGCGATGCGGCCGCTTGACGCCGGCTGAGCTTGGCGCGGCGTGTCAGCATTTCAGCCCACCATCCAACGCGGCGTGCCCGCATGCGCCAGCCGCGCCTGGGCGTACAGCGCCAGGTAATCCCGTGCGGGGCCGGCCCAGCTCAGGTCTTGTGCCATGCCGCGCGCCATCAAGGCCTGCCAGCCCTGGGCATCACGGCTGGCCAGCAGCGCACGCCGCACGCAGGCTTCAAAGGCCGCCGGCGTGGCGGCATCAAAGGCAAACCCAGTTTGCTGCGCCAGTATGCCATCGGCTACCGTGTCAGCCAGCCCACCCACGCGCCGCACCACTGGCAAGGTGCCGTAGCGCAGGCCGTAGAGTTGCGTCAAGCCGCAGGGCTCGAAGCGTGACGGCACCGCGATCACATCGGCGCCGGCAATCAGCGCATGGGCGCGCGGCTCGTCGTAACCGATGTGCACCGCCACCCGGCCCGGATGGGCTTGCTGGGCCATGCGGAAGGCGGCTTCCAGCGCCGGCTCGCCGGTGCCCTGGATCGCAAACTGCACCCCCGCCTGCACCAGCGCCGGCAGCGCGGCCAACACCAGGTCCAGGCCCTTCTGCGAGGTGAGCCGGCTGACGACGGTAAGCAGCAAGGCCTGCTCATCCAGCGCCAGCCCCATCAAGCTTTGCACAGCATGCCGGCAAGCCTGTTTGCCGGCCGGCCGCTCGTGGTCATAACGCGCGGCAATCGCGGCATCGGTGGCCGGATCCCAGACCGCTTCGTCGATGCCGTTCAAGATGCCGCTGACATCCGGCCCCCGGCCCCGGATCACGCCGTCCAGGCCACAGCCGTATTCGTTGCCGGCAATCTCCAGCGCGTAGGTCGGGCTGACCGTGGTCACCTTGTCGGCAAACTTCAGCCCGGCTTTCATGAACGACAACTGGCCGTGAAACTCAACCCCGGCCGGTGACAAAAAGCGTGCACTCAAGCCCAGCAATGCCCAATCGTGGTGCGGAAACAGCCCCTGGAACGCCAGGTTATGCACCGTGAACACCGACGCAGCTTGTGTAGGCCGGTGGTCGGCCATGTAGGCGCAGGCCATCGCGGCATGCCAGTCGTGGGCGTGCACGATGTCGGGCACCCAGGCAGCATCGGCATCGTCGGCCGCCAGATGCGCCGCCACCCAGCCCAGCAAGGCAAAACGCTGCAGGTTGTCGGGCCACTCTGCGCCGTCGCTGGCCTGGTAGGGGCTGCCGCCACGCCGGTACAAATGCGGCGCATCGATCACGTACACC
This sequence comes from Betaproteobacteria bacterium, assembly GCA_031411635.1. Taxonomy (GTDB): domain Bacteria; phylum Pseudomonadota; class Gammaproteobacteria; order Burkholderiales; family Burkholderiaceae_C; genus Pseudaquabacterium. The sequence continues at coordinate 24 of JANOBL010000557.1, read as the reverse complement.
TGCAGGTGGGTGCCCGGCATCTTG
>JANOBL010000556.1:0-4264 GCA_031411635.1 Betaproteobacteria bacterium | reverse complement strand
TACGTCTGGCCACAGCACCTTCAGCGCGGCAGCCGCCGCTGTGCTGTCGGGTTTGCGGGGTGATGCGATCAACCTGAGCTTCGTCTTCCCGGCGCGCTCGGTGCCGTTCGAGCCAACGGTGCCGGCAGCGCCGGTGACGCTGTCATGGCCATCGTTGTCGGCAGTGGCAGCAGCGGCTGGCCTGTCGCGGCGGCTGGGCGGCATCCACTTCGAGCGTGGTGATTTTCGCGGCCGTGCGATGGGCGCCAAGGTTGGCAAGGTGGTGCTGGCGCGCTGCGCCGATCTGTTCAACGACGGCAGTTGCCGTTGATTGGCCGGTGCTGAAAAAAAGCCGCCGCCAGGCGGCTTTTTTCAGGCCCGAACCCGCCTGCGGCCGCGCAACACCAGCAACACCACCGCGCCAAAGCTTGTCAGGCACAGCACGATGGCGCTGATCTGCATGATGCGCGAGCCGCTGACCAACGGCCCCACCGCCACCCCGGCGCCCAATGACAGCAACTGGCCTTGGCGGTCCGAGCCCACGGTCAGGTCGGTGAGTTGGGCCGACTTGGCCAGCCCCGGCGATACCGCATCGCCGATGCGGGCATCGCCTGCATCACCGGCGATGGCCACCACCCGCTGGCGGGCATTGGTGACCACCGCGCCGCGAAAATAGCCCAGCGCCGCAAACGACGACAGCGCGGCTTGCACCTCGCCGTAGTCGCCGGTGGCCAGCGTATTGGCCAGGCTGTTGAGCATGGACTTGTGGCTCATGTCCTGCAGCCGCGCCACCTCGGTTTGCAGCACGACGGTCTCGTCGCGTGCACGCGGCAGCACCAGCACCGCCATCCAAAGCGCCACCAGCGCGCTGATCACCAGCAGCAGCACACCCAGCCGGGTGCCCAGCGGGGCGTGCCCGATTTGCCGGCTGTCTATATCGGGCCAGGCCAGGTGTGGGTGGTCACCGCCGTCCTCGGCCAAGATGGCCCGCCCGCGGCCGGCACCACTGTCGCCCTGGCCGGCCCGGATGCTGGTGTCGCAGATCAGCCGCACCAGCGCGGTATCGGCGGCGCTTTGCATGTCGCGCTGGTCGCGGTAGCGGGCTTCGGCCACCGCCACCATGCGCTCGTCGATGCGCCAGGCAAACGCCCAGTGGCGCGGGTTGAGCTTGCGCACCACGGTTTGCTCGGGCGGCGCCACGCCCATCTGGGCGATGGTGGCCATCGCCGCCGGAAAGCTGCTGTCCAGCCCGGCATCGCCACGCGATTCTTCGCCCACCTCACCCCGCTCGGTGATGTGCCAGGTGGATTGAAACGCCATCGACTCCATGTCAACCACCGAGGCGCGCAGCGACACCACACCGATCTGGTTGAACATCAGCGCCATGTCGCGCGCCAGCATCGGCGCCAGCCCACCGGCGGGCGCGCGCGCCTGGTCGGTGGCGCTGAAGGGCAGTTTGAAGTCGATCATGCTTGCTCGCCTTCAAACGCTGCCCATGCGGCGCTCACTTGGCATACCCCATGGCGCGGCGGGTTTGCAGCACATACGGGTCCAGCTCGCGCAATTGCGCATCGTCGGCATCGACAATGCTGCTGAAACCGGTGGACCGGGCAAACGCGGCGCCGTCCTCGTTGTCGGACAAAAAGGCCTTGAACTGCGTGCGCAGCTTGGCCATCTTGTCGGCGCCGATGCGGGGATGGGCCACGACGATGAAGTTGGGAATGCGGGCAAACACCTCGGCGATCTTCAGCCGTGACGACTCATCGGCCGGCAGTGCGCGGAACTCTCCGTTGCTCATGATCGCGGCCACCGCATCGCCCGACAGCAGCATGCGGCCCACGCCCAGGTCGGTGCGGGCGGCCTTGACCTCGTAATCCTTGCCGGCCTCCAGGTTCTGGCCCCGCAGCCACTGCAGGCCGTACATCGCCACCAGCGATTGCGGATTGGCAAACGCCACCGCGCGTTCACGCAGGTCGCGTGCACCGCCCACGGTGCTGTCGGCTGGCACCACCATCAGCGCGTTGATGCGCGGCTCGTAAGTGACCAGCGGCACCATGTTGCGGTCCAACTGGGCGGTGCGCGCAAAGTGCGGCGCGGCCACTGCCAGGTCGTACTCGCCGTTCATCGTGTTGTCGAAAAACACCTTGAAGTTGGCCGGCACCACGACCCGCACCTTCTGCCCACCCACCCGCTCCAGGTAGCGGCGCAGAAACTCGTACTGCGGGATCAGGATGGAAGGCGACACATTGGGCAGCACGCCAATCACCAGCGCGCCGTCGGCGGCCGGCACTGGCGGCACCACCGGTGCAGCGGCCGGCACGGGTGTTGGCGCGGGTGTTGGCGCAGCCGCCACCACCGGTGCCGGTGCGGGCGCAGGTGCGGCGGCGGGCGCGGCCCTGGCCACTGGCGCGGGCGCTGCCGGTGCAGGCGTGGGTGCCGGTGCGGCCGGCGCCGCCTTGGCCATCGCCGCAGCCGGCGCACTGCGTGCACCCACCACGCGCAGGTAACGGGCGCCGTTACTTTCGGTCACCAACTCCAGCCGTGTGCCCACCGCAATCAGGTTCGGGTTGGGCAGGCCGGAGTTCTCGGCGCTGTACAGCTTGCGCCAGTTGCGTGCATCCCCGGTGTACTTGGCGGCGATCGCCGAAAAGGTGTCGCCGGCCTTCACGTCGATGGTTTCGCCCGATTGGGCACGGGCACCGGCCGCCGCGAAAACCAGGCCCAGCGCCAATATCAAACGCTGCGCTGCAAAACCGGCCCGGGGTGCCCTCGGCGGGCAGAGACCGGGGGTGGGGCTGGCCAGAACTTGGTGCTTCATGAAGAACTTTCTCCTTTGACTGCTTGCCCGGAGCCGTTGCCCGCAGCCTTTGCCCACCGTTGGCAGCGGGGCCGCCGGGATGAGAGGGGCCCATCCTGCTGCGGCGAGGCCTGTTGGCTGAAGGCTGAAAACCATCGCTCAGGCGCTGTTTCAAGTATACGGTTCGGGTCTGTGAACAACGGTAACGGCAGGTGCCGGGCTCGGCGCCAGACCCTTGCGCTGCAGCACGAAGTGATATTGCACACGCTGGCAGGGCATGAACCTTGCGTTCATTTTTGCCGACCCAGCGCCTGTGTGCCCGCCGACCCCCCCTGTTCAGGGTCTGCCCGGATCTAGCTCGTGAACAAACGTGTATACAATTTTTCAACGTCGCCGCGGAGCCCGTATTGCCAGCCCCACCCGGCCACAACCGGCCGGCCCGATGCGGTTGCGACCTGCCAACCTCACAGAGCCCGCTGTGGTGAGGAAGACCCCGGCCGATGGCCATACCGGGTCTTCCGACCCGTGAGGAAACCATGGACTCCTACCTGCTGGACTGGGCCAACCTGCTGTTGCGTTGGGCCCATGTCATCGTTGCGATCGCCTGGATCGGCTCGTCGTTTTACTTCGTCTTTCTCGACAACAGCCTGACCCCACCGGCCGACCCGGCGCTGCGTGAAAAAGGCGTTACCGGCGAGCTGTGGGCGGTGCATGGCGGGGGCTTCTACCACCCGCAAAAGTACGCGGTGGCGCCACGCCAGATGCCCGAGCACCTGCACTGGTTCTACTGGGAGAGCTACAGCACCTGGCTCACCGGTTTTGGCCTGTTCACGGTGTTGTACTTGTTCAATGCCGGCACGTTTTTGGTCGACAAGAGCGTGCACGACTGGTCACCCGGCACCGCGATTGCAGCGTCGCTGGGCTTCCTGGTGGTGTGCTGGTTTGTCTACGACACCATTTGCCGCGCTTTTGGCCAAAAGAAAAACGGCGACCTGATCGTTGGCAGCGGTGTGCTGGCCTTCGTGGTGTTGGCGTCCTGGCTGGCCTGCCAGTTGTTTGCCGGGCGCGCGGCGTTCTTGCTGGTCGGCGCGATGCTGGCCACGACGATGAGCGCCAATGTGTTTTTCTGGATCATCCCGGGCCAGCGCAAGGTGGTGGCGCAGCTCAAGGCCGGCTTGCCGGTAGACCCGGTGCTGGGCTGGCGCGCCAAGCAGCGCAGTGTGCACAACACCTATTTCACGCTGCCGGTGCTGATTGCGATGCTGTCCAACCACTACGGCTGGCTGTACCAGGGCAAGAACAACTGGGCCGTGCTGGTGCTGTTGATGCTGGCCGGCGCATTGATCCGCCACAGCTTCGTGGCCCGCCACCAGGCCCTGGTGCACGGCCGGCGGGTGCCTTGGCAGCATGCGCTGGTCGGCACCGGGCTGCTGCTGGGCACGGCGGTGTGGCTGGCACCGGCGCCGCCATCGGCCGCGGCCAGGGCGG
>JANOBL010000555.1:0-8194 GCA_031411635.1 Betaproteobacteria bacterium | reverse complement strand
CGGTGCTGGACGAAGCGCCGGGCATCGTGGCCAGCTTGTCGGCGCTGGCGCCGTTGCGGGCGCGCGGCGCCGAGTTGATCGTGGTGGATGGCGGCAGCCAGGACAACACCGTGGCGCTGGCCGCACCGCTGGCCGACAGCGTGCTGGCCGGCCCGCGCGGCCGGGCGCGCCAGATGAATACCGGCGCGACGCGGGCGCAGGGCGACGTGCTGCTGTTCCTGCATGCCGACACCCTGCTGCCCGACGCTGCCGATGTGCTGCTGTTGCAAACCCTGGCCCACGGTGCCGGCTGGGGCCGTTTTGATGTGCGCATCAGCGGCCGGCCGTGGCTGCTGCGTGTGGTGGCGGCGCTGATGAACCAGCGCTCACGCTGGACCGGTATCGCCACCGGCGACCAGGCTGTGTTTGTGCGGCGGTCGCTGTTTGAGCAGGTGGGTGGTTTTCCAGACCAGCCCTTGATGGAAGACATCGAACTCTCGCGCCGGCTGCGTGCCGCGGCGCCACCGGCTTGCTTGCGGGCACGTGTCACCACCTCGGGCCGGCGCTGGGAGCGGCACGGTGTCTGGCGCACGATTTTCCTGATGTGGCGGCTGCGCTGGCGCTACTGGCGCGGCGAGCCGGCTGCGGTTTTGGCGCGGGCGTATCGATGAGCTTGTTGACCCATGTGATCGTCTTTGCCAAGGCGCCGGTGGCCGGCCAGGCCAAGACCCGGCTGATCCCGGCGCTGGGTGCCGCCGGTGCAGCGGCCTTGGCCGAGCGCCTGTTGGACCACGCGGTGGCCCAGGCGGTGGCCGCCGGCCTGGGCAGCATCAGCTTGTGCGTGACGCCAGCGGCCACGCACCCGGTATTTCTGCGCTTGCAAGCCCGGCATGGATTGCACCTCAGGCTGCAAGGCGAGGGTGACCTGGGCCAGCGCATGGACCGTGCACTCCATGCCGCGCTGTTGACCCACGACAGCGCGCTGCTGATCGGCAGCGATGCACCCGCGCTGAACGCCGCCGTGTTGCGTGAGGCTTCCGCCGCGCTGGCCGGCGCCGATGCGGTGATTGGGCCCGCGCTGGATGGTGGTGATGCACGGGTCGGCCTGCGCCGTCCCGCGCCAGCGCTGTTTGAGGGCATCGCCTGGAGCACCCCCCAGGTGATGGCGCAAACCCGCCGGCGCGCCGCTGCCGCCGGCCTGCGCCTGGCCGAGCTGCCAGCGCTGGCCGACATCGACGAGCCGGCGGACCTGCAGCATTTGCCCGCCGGTTGGTGGTGACGATGATGAAGCGCCTGCTGTTGATCGGCGCCGGCCATGCCCATGCCCAAGTGCTGAGGGATTGGGTGCGGGCCCCCGTGCCCGGTGTTGAGCTGGTGCTGGTATCGCCGGCCCGCTTGGCGCCGTATTCCGGCATGGTGCCGGGCTGGCTGGCGGGGGTTTATGCGTTTGAAGCCATCTGCATCGATTTCCACGCGCTGGCAGCGGCCGCCGGTGCGCGTTTTGTGCAGGACGAATTGCTGGCGCTGGATACCCGGCGCTGCCTGGTCACGCTGACCTCGGGTGCGGAGCTGGGCTTCGATCTGCTGTCGCTGAACATCGGCTCCACGCTGACACCTCCGGCTGTGGACAGCGCCATGCTGTCGCTGCGGCCGTTGGGCCGGCTGCACGAGGCCTGGCAGGCGCAGTTGGCGGCCATCGCCGCATCGGGCAGCAACACACCTTTCACCGTCACCGCCATCGGCGGCGGCGCAGCGGGTTTTGAGTCGCTGCTGGCGGTGCTGGCCAAGCTGCGTGTGCTGCAACCAGGCCGGCCGATACAAGGCGCGCTGGTCACCCGCAGCAGCCATTTGTTGCCCGGCCTGGCACCCGGCGCGGTGCGGGCGGCCAACCAGGCGCTGGCCCAAGCCGGTGCCACGCTGCACCTGAACACACCTTGGAGCGAGACCATCGCCCAGCGCAGCAACCTGGTGTTGTGGGCCACCGGCGCCGAAGCCCATGCCTGGCAGCGCGATGCGGGCCGGCGCGGTGGTTTGGCGGTGAGCGAGCGCGGTTTCATCCGCGTGGACGCTTTGTTGCGCGCCACATCACACCCGCAGGTTTTTGCAGTGGGCGACTGTGCCGAGTGGGCACCACCGCTGCCCAAGGCCGGTGTTTTTGCGGTGCGCATGGGCCCGGTGCTGTCGCGCAATCTGCGAGCGGCGCTGGGTGCTGGCACGGCCACCGATTACCGGCCGCAGCGGCACTACCTGGCATTGCTGGCCCTGGCAGACGGCCGGGCGATCGCCGCACGCGGGGGCTGGTCGGCCCAGGGCCGCTGGCTGTGGCGCTGGAAGGACCACATCGACCGCCAGTTCTTGCGCCGTTTTGCGATGACCCCCCTGGCCAAGCCCGGCACCGCAGCGCTGACCCCGGGTGACGCTCCGTGACCCCGATCGCATGGCAGGGCAGCAGGCTGATCGTCACCGCCGTGGCACTGGGTTTCACGCTGCACAGCCCACCGCGGGCGCAGGACAAGGCAGCAATGCCGGCCCCGGTACCGGCCGATTGGCCGGGTGAATGGCGCTTGGTCACCTGGCCCGGGCAAACCTTGCCCGTCACCCAGTACCGGCCCGACAGCAGCGGCGGCCGGCCGGCCTTGCGTCTGGAGGCCAATGGCTCCTACGGCCACCTGCTGCAAACCCTGGCTGGCAATAGCGCCACGCCGGCCCGCGTGCGCTGGTCATGGCGGGTAGACCAGGCGGGCTCCGGCATCAACCTGCACAGCCGCAGCGGCGACGACAGCCCGGCCAAGGTTTGCCTCAGCTTCGACTGGCCCGATGCCCAGGTGCCGTTCGTCGAGCGCCAGTTGCTGCGCATTGCGCGTGCCCGCAGCGCCCAGCCCTTGCCGGGCGCCACGCTGTGCTGGGTTTGGGGCGGGCCCGAGGCGCCGGGCGACGTGGTCGAGAACCCCTATACCCGGCGTGTGCGGTCCATCGTGCTGCACAGCGCTGGGCAAGTGGGCGCGGGCTGGTTCAGCGAGTCACGCGACGTGGCCCAAGACCTGCGCCTGGCGTTTGGCGACGAGTTGCCGGCCAGCGAGCCCCTGCCGGCGGCCGCCGCCTTGTTTGTCGGTGCCGATGCGGACAACACCCAAGGCCATTCGATCGCCTGGATCGCCGGGTTGCGGCTGGAGTGACGGCCGCAGATGGCCGCCGATGGCCTCACCACCGAGCGAAGAGACAGCCTCAAAGCTCGAACCGCACGCCTTGCGCCAACGGCAAATCGCGCGAGTAGTTCACCGTGTTGGTGGCCCGCCGCATGTAGTTCTTCCAGGCATCGGAGCCCGATTCACGGCCACCGCCGGTTTCTTTCTCGCCGCCAAACGCACCACCGATCTCGGCGCCCGAGGTGCCGATGTTGACATTGGCGATGCCGCAATCGCTGCCGGCGGCGGCCATGAAGGCTTCGGCCTCGCGCACATCGTTGCTGAAGATCGCCGATGACAGGCCTTGTGGCACGGCGTTGTGCAGCGCGATCGCTTCGTCGAAGCTTTCATAGCGCAGCGCATACAGGATGGGTGCAAAAGTTTCATGGCACACCACGCTGGTTTGCGCCGGCATCTGCACCAGCGCCGGTGCAGCGTAAAACGCATCGCCGCAGCCAGCCACCGGCACCCGCTCACCCCCGCTGACCCTGCCGCCTTGCTCAAGCGCCTGAGCCAGGGCCGCTTGCATCGCGCGATAGGCGGCTTCGTCCACCAGCGGGCCGATCAGCACACCCGGCTCGCGCGGGTCGCCGATGCGGAGCTGGGCCCGGGCACGGTCCAGCCGCTGCAGCAACTCGTCATGGATGCTGGCATGGGCAATCACGCGCCGCGTGCTGGTGCAGCGCTGGCCTGCTGTGCCATAAGCCCCAAACAGGATGCCACGCAGCGCCAGGTCCAGGTCGGCGCTGGGCGCCACGATGATCGCGTTGTTGCCACCCAGCTCCAGCAAGCAACGCCCAAAGCGAGCGGCCACCTTGGGCCCCACAGCACGCCCCATGCGGGTGGAGCCGGTCGCAGACAGCAGCGCCACACGGGCATCGTCCACCAGCGCCTCGCCCACCGCCGGGCCACCGTTCAGCACCTGGCTCAGATGCGCCGGTGCACCGAGGCCTGGGGCCGAGTCGGCGTTGGTGCCAAACCGTGCCAGCGCCTGCTCAAACAAGGCCTGGCAAGCCAGCGCGGTGAGCGGTGTTTTTTCACTGGGCTTCCACACCACAGTATTGCCACACACCCAGGCCAGCGTGGCATTCCAGGCCCACACCGCCACCGGAAAGTTGAACGCGCTGATCACGCCCACCACGCCCAGCGGATGCCACTGCTCCATCATGCGGTGGCCCGGCCGCTCGCTGGCGATCGTCAGCCCGTGCAATTGGCGTGACAGGCCCACGGCAAAGTCGCAGATGTCGATCATCTCTTGCACCTCGCCCGCGCCCTCGCTGCTGACCTTGCCGGCTTCCAGTGTGACCAGTGCAGCCAGCGTGGCCTTGTGCGTGCGCAGCGTCTCGCCAAACAGCCGCACCAACTCGCCCCGGCGCGGCGCCGGCAGATTGCGCCAAACCAGAAACGCCGCTTGCGCCCGGCTGATGGCTTCTTGCATCTGGCCCGTCGTGGCCGCATGCACCGCGCCAGTGGCCTGGCCGTCGATCGGCGAGCGGGCGATCAAGCCACCGCCGGTGGTGGCCGACTGGGGCACGCCCAGGGCCGTCAGAAGTTGCTGCGCAGTGTGCATGACGGGATCCGTTTCAACCGATGCTCTCGACCTGGCGCGATTGTTGGTAAGCGCTGCCAAAACGGTTGGCCAGGAAGGCCGGCAACGCCACCTGCTCTTGCCGGATGAAACCGCGCTGCGGCAGCACGCCTTCGCGGAACAGATCCACCGCCGCGCAGATGCCGGCTGCGGTGGTGATCTGGATCGCCGACAGCGGCGCCGCCTCGGACCGGTCGGCAAAGATCTTGCGGGCAAACACCTCCTGCAGCAACTGCCCATCGCGCAGCCCGCTGACGGTGACAAACACCAGCACCACATCCTGCATCGTGCCAGGCACGCTTTTGCGCAGGATGTTCTTCAGCGTCTGCGGGTCGTCCTTGAGCTGCAGGTCTTCCAGCAGCATCTTCATCAGTGCCTGGTGGCCGGGGTAGCGCACGCTTTTGTAGTCCAAGGTGCGCACCCGGCCGGCCAGGGTTTCGCACAAGGTGCCCAGGCCACCCGAGGTGTTGAAGGCTTCGTACTCGGTGCCGTCCAGCGAGAAGTGTTCCAGGCCCTCCAGCGGCAGCACCTCCAGCATCAAGCCGTCGCGGATTGCCTCGCAGGGGTGGCAATACTCGTTGATCAGGCCATCCACACTCCAGGTCAGGTTGTACTTCAGCGCGTTGGTGGGAAAAGCCGGCAGCGCGCCCACCCGCATCTTCACGTCGTGCAGGGTTTCGAAACCCTGCGCCAGGTGATGCGCCACGATGCCGATGAAGCCCGGCGCCAGCCCACATTGCGGCATGAAGGCGGTGGCGGCACCGTCGGCCAGCGCCTTGATCGCGCGGGTGGCGGCCACGTCTTCGGTCAGGTCAAAGTAATGGCAGCCGGCCGCACTGGCCACGCTGGCGGTGGCCACCGCCAGGTGGTAGGGCAGCGCATTGATCACGATGTCGTGGCCGCCCTGGCCACCTTGGGTTAGCAGCGCGGCCAGCAGCGCGGCGCCGTCTTCGGTATCCACCGCCAAAGGGGTGATGCCGGCGCCGCGCACCCGCGCCAGCGCCGCCGCGCTGCGGTCGATCAAGCTGACGCGGTAATCCCCACTGCCGGCCAGCAGCCGGGCAATGGTCTGGCCGATGTGGCCGGCGCCCAGCAGCGCCACGCGGGTGGGTTTGGACATCGGCCGGTCCGCTGGATTCAGAACTCGTAGCGCGCAGTGATCTGGATCGCCCACTGGCTTTCGCCTTTGGCCTGGCGGGTGGTCAGGTCTTCAACGCCGGCCAGCGTTGAATAAACATACTTGCCCGCGCTGTTCAAGCCCTTGTAGGCCACAAAGCTGCGCGTGGCGCCGCCGCCCTCGCCGGTGGCCGCGTTGAAGCCCACCTCGTCGATGCGGCCCCAGCGCTTGTTCAGCAGGTTGCCCAGGTTCAGGATGTCAAAGGTGATCACGCCTTTTTGTTTGGCGCTGAAGCCCGGCACCTCCTGGCTCAGCCGCAGGTCGAAGTTGTTGACAAACGGCGAGAAGCTGCCGTTGCGCTTGACCACCTTGCCGCGTGAGGCGTTCAGCTCGGGGTTGGCCTCCACCACGGCCCAGAACCGGGCCTCGTCGGCGGCGCCGCCGGCAAACTCCACCTCGCCCGATCCCGGGGCGCTGGGGATGTACATCAGGTCATTGGCGGCAAAACCGTCGCCGTTCAGGTCGTTGGAGAAGGCCCAGCTATAGGGCTTGCCCTTGCGGCCCTCGTAAAACAGGCCCACCGTGGTCTTGTACGGGCCGACAAAAGCCTGCGACCAGGTGACCGAGGCATTGATGCGGTCCTTGGTCAGGTAGGCCGAATTGGCCGACACCTCTTCGTTGGGGTTGAACACCGCCCGGTTGCCCCAGTTGGAGCTGGAGGTGGACGAGGTGAGCGGGCTCACCTCCTTGGCCGTGCTGCGGGTGTAGGCGGCCGACCAGTTGAGGTTGCGCAGCGGCTGCTGCGACAGGCTGATGGTCAGCGCATCACCACCGCCCTGGCTGGTCTTGCTGGCCAACAGCACGTTGTTGAAGGCCGAGTTGCGCAGCGCGCGTGTGGTCACTGCGCCCACGCAGCCACCGCCGGTGGTGGTGATGCCGGCCGCAGTCCAGCAGCGAGGGTCGTAGCCACCGGCGTTGTAGTACAGCTCGCGGCCATCACTGCCGGTGCCGGTGACCGGCCCCAGGTTGAGCTGCTTGTAAAAAATGCCCTGGCTGGTGCGGGTGTACAGCCACTCGGCGCCGGCCACCAGGCCGTACCAGGGCAGCTCGGTGTCGAACGCCAGGTTGGCCTTCCAGACCGAGGGCTGGCCCAGGCCTTTTTCAATGAAATCCACACTGGCCGCCGGTGTGGCGTTGTTGAACGCAGTGGGCTGGTTGGCCGGATCGGCACTGAACACGCCACCGGCATCCGGGCAGGCGGCAAAGCTGCCGCCGCAGCCGATGGTGCGCAGCGCCACGCCGGTGTTGGAGTAGGGGTTGGACAGCCAAACCGACGCTGCCGCGCCCTGGAACAGGCCCACCCCGCCGCGAATCTGCTGGCGCTTTTTGCCCTGCGGATCCAGGTTGTAGTTGAAGCCCAGGCGCGGCTGCACCAGTTGCTCGCCGTCCAGCGTCTGGGTGTTGTCCAGGCCAAAGCCACCGGTCTGCCGGGTGCCGGTGCCCAGGCCGGTAACGGCGCCGGCCACCACCGGCGCCGCCGCCGCTGCGTTGGCCAAGGGCTTTTCGCCAGTGCTGGCGGTGTCCAGGCGCAAGCCGCCAGTCAAGGTGAGCTGCTTGTTGACATTCCAGGTGTCCTGCAGAAACAGCCCGGTGTTGTTCAAGGTCCAGATCGCCACTGCGTCGCTGATCGTCTTGCCGGCGGCCGGCACCTGCACCTGGTAGCTGACCGGCCGGCCGCGCTGAAAGTTTTCCAGCACCGCCTGGGCCACCAACGCGTCGGTGGCGGTGGCGCAGTTGATGGCACCAAAACTGTAGGTGTAGGTGGCGCTGCTGTTGACGCAGCGGAAGGTGTAGTTGCCCTTGGTGTCCTGCACAAAGGCGTTGTAGATCTCGTTGCGGCTGAAATCGACACCGCCCTTCAACTCATGCGCCCCCAGCGCCCAGGTGCCGGCCAGGTAGGCATCGCTGGTCTTGGTGGCCAGGTTGTTGAAATGCCGGCTGCGCTCGGTGCCGAACAACAGGCTGGTATTGCGGGTGCCCACACCGGTGGGCGATACCCCCGTGTAGTTCAGGCCGATCTGCGGCAGGTTGGCGTTGTTCTGCGGCGCGCTTTTGTAATCGCGGTACGACAGCTTGGCCTCGGTGGAGAAGCTGGGGGTCCAATCGGCAAACCACTGGCCCACATAGGTTTCGATGGTTTTATCCGATAGAAAATTCTTCAACTCCAAAGTTGGAAAATCTAACGGTTCGTCATTTTCATAAACCACATGCAGAATAATATTGCTGTACGCTTTATCGTGCTGGTGTTTGTGTTTCCTAAAATCT
>JANOBL010000554.1:0-5108 GCA_031411635.1 Betaproteobacteria bacterium | reverse complement strand
GCCGCCTTGCCCACGCTGGGCAAATCCACCACGCCGGTGGTGATCAGCGGCGCGGTGGCCATGAAGATGATCAGCAGCACCAGCATCACGTCGATGAACGGCACCATGTTCATCTCGGCTATCGCGCGGCGGCCTTTGCGGCCCCGGGAGACGACGGCAGGCATGGCAGTGGCCTAACGTGCAACCGGCGCGGCTGCGGTGACAGGTGGCGGCGCCCCGGCATTGCGCTGCAAGATGTTGGAGAACTCCTCGATGAAGCTCTCCAACTGGATCGCGGTGCGGTCGATGTCGCGCGCAAAGCGGTTGTAGGCCACCACGGCGGGAATCGCCGCAAACAGCCCGATGGCAGTGGCCACCAGCGCCTCGGCAATGCCCGGTGCCACGGTGGCCAAGGTCACTTGCTGCGCATTGGACAGCCCCACGAACGCATGCATGATGCCCCACACGGTGCCGAACAAGCCCACGTAGGGGCTGACCGATCCGACGCTGGCCAGGAAGCCCACGTTGCCCTCGATCAGGTCCAGCTCACGCTGCAGGCTGGCGCGCATCGCACGGCGGGCACCGTCCAACTGGGCTTGCGCGTCCAGCCGGCGCTCGCGCAGTTTCAAAAACTCGCGCATGCCGCTGGCAAAGATGCGCTCCATCGTGGCGCTGTCGGTGTTGTTGCTGGCGCTGTTGTACAGATCGGTCAGGTTCTTGCCGGACCAGAACTCATGCTCAAACGCATCGTTGCCCTGGCGCAGCCGGCGCAGGCCAAACAGCTTGGAGAAGATCACGGTCCAGCTTGCCAGCGAGGTGCACAGCAGCCCGGCCATCACAAGCTGCACCACAAAGCTGGCATGCAGCACCAGCGTGATGATCGAGAAATCGGGGGTCATCGTTGCAGCGGCTCAGTGAATGGGCTGGAGAGTCAGCGGTTTAGTGGGCGGTTCAAAAGGCTCAACGCCGCGCCGCTCGCAGCTTTTTACTGCGCATCAGCAGCGGGTGCAGCTTGTCCACACTTGATAGATCAGAACAAAGATTGTTTGTCCAGCCGCTTGCCCCTGGGCAGGCCAGCATTGGCCGTTCGGCGCACGCTGGCAATCTGTCGTGCTGTCAACCCGCCGTTGTCGGGTTCGTAGGCGTGCAGAGTTTCTCCGGCCAGCTTTGCCAGTGCCATGTGCACCGCCTGGGTCTCGGTGACGCCCAGTTTGCCGGCGAGCGCTTTGACCGTGTCGCGGGTGACGCCAAAACAGGTGTCCCTGGCGTGGAACTTCACGAGCAACGAATGCGTGATGGCAGGCATGGTCGAATCTTCGCTCCTAAAAATTCAGCACACATGCCCGGGCAGGCTGCCGGTCTGGGCCGGCGCGGCTTGGCCACATCTCAGCCAAGCACCCGCTGCAGCCGCTGCAGCGCTTCTTCCAGCTTGCTGCGGCTGCTGGCAAAACTCAGCCGCAGCCAGCGGGCCGGGTCGTGGCGGCCAAAGTCGCGGCCGGGGGTCAGGGCCACATGGGCGCTGTGCATCAGCTCAAACGCAAAATCCCAGCTATTGGCGCTGTGTGCGCTGCAATCGGCATAGGCGTAAAAGGCACCGTCGGGCAGCACCGGCACGCGCAGGCCAAGCTGGTTCAGTGCCGGTACCACCAGATCGCGCCGGGCTTTGAACTCGCTGCGCCGACGCTCGTATTCGGCAATCGATTCGGGCTCAAAACACGCCAGCGCTGCGTGTTGCGCGATGGTGGACGCGCAGATGAACAGGTTTTGCGCCAGCCGCTCCACCGGTGCCAGCAGCGCATCGGGCAGCACCAGCCAGCCCAGGCGCCAGCCGGTCATGTTGAAGTATTTGCTGAAGCTGTTGACCGACACGATGTGCTCGCCAAGCTGCAGCGCGCTGTGGCCAAAGGTGTCGTCGTAGCTCAGCCCCAGGTAGATCTCGTCGATGATGCTGATGCCGCCGTGGCCGCTGACCACCGCATCGATGCGACGCATCTCGTCCGGGTGGATCGAGGTGCCGGTGGGGTTGCTGGGCGATGCCAGCAGCACCCCGCGTGTATGCGGGCTCCAGGCCTGCGCCACCGCCGCCGCATCAAGCTGAAAGCGCTGCGCGGCGGGGGTGGGCAGCAGCCGGGCCACCGCATCGGCGGCGGCCACAAAGTGCCGGTTGCACGGGTAGCTGGGGTCGGGCATCAGCACTTCATCGCCGGCCTCGAACAAGGCCAGACATGCCAGTTGCAGCGCGGCCGATGCGCCGGCCGTGATGACGATGCGCTGCGCCGGGATGTGCAGCCCAAAGCGCTGCGCGTACCAGCCCGACAAGGCCTCGCGCAGCGCGGGCAAGCCGGTGGCCTGGGTGTACTGGCTGTGGCCGCTGCGGATGGCGCGCTCGGCGGCGGCTTGCACCAGCGGCGGCGCGGTGAAATCGGGCTCGCCGATGTTCAAAAAGATCATGCGCTCGCCGCCCTGGGCCGGATCGCAGGCCGGGCTGGCGGCGATGTCGGCGGCGGCCTTGGCGCACTCCATCACATAAAACGGCTCGATGTGGTCCAGCCGGCGGGCCAGTTTCATGGTGCGGGTTTCAGGTTCAGCGTGCAGCGCGGCGCGCGGCCACTTCCACCGGTCGCAAGTCGCTGGCGGCCTTGTCCAGCACGCCATTGACGTATTTGTGGCCATCGGTGCCGCCAAAGCTCTTGGCCAGCTCCACCGCCTCGTTGATCACCACCCGGTACGGGATGTCGATGCAGTGCGTCAGCTCGTAGGCGCCGATCATCAGCACGCCGTGCTCCACCGGTGACAGCTCGGTGGTTTTGCGGTCCACATGGCGCGCCAGCACCGCGTCCAGCGCCGCTGCCTCGCTGATGCCACCGTGCAGCAGCGCGCCAAAGTGCGCCAGATCGCATTTTTCAAAGCCTTCGATTTCGCGCAGGTGGGCTTCGATCTCGCTGCCCTCGCCACCGCCCAGCAGCCATTGGTACAGGCCTTGCAGCGCCAGTTCACGTGCCCGGCGGCGGGTGGATTTGGCTTGCGGTTTGCGCGCCGGACGATTGTCCGGACGATCGTCCTTGCCGGCCACCGGGGCAGCGGGCTTGGGCGGCGCGTCGCTCACGACAGCTCGTCCAGCAGGTTGGCCATCTCCACCGCCACGCGGGCGGCGTCGCGGCCCTTGTCGTCGGTGCGATCCCAGGCCTGGGCCTCGGTCTGCACCGTCAGGATGGCATTGGCCACCGGCAGCGTGTTGTCCAGCGATACCCGGGTGACACCGGCACCACTCTCGTTGGCCACCAGCTCAAAGTGATAGGTCTGGCCACGGATGATGCAGCCCAGTGCGATCAGTGCGTCGAAATCGTCACTCTCGGCCAGAGCCTGCAGCGCCACCGGGATCTCCAGCGCGCCGGGCACGATCACGTGGCGGATGTTTTCGGCTGCCACGCCCAACACGGCCAGCTCGGCCAAACAGGCCTGGGCCAGTGCATCGGTGATGTCGTGGTTGAAGCGGGCTTGCACGATGCCTACCGACAGCTTTCTGCCGTCGAGTTGAGGGGCGGGCACGGCGCCGTGGCCCTGGTTGGCGTTCTGCATGGGGTCTTTCAGAAAAAGGGGGGCGGCGCGCTGGCTCAGTGCCTTGCTGCCACGAAGCTGGTCACTTCCAGCCCATAGCCCATCATGCTGGGCATGCGGCGGGGCTTGCCCAGCAGCTTCATGCGGGTGATGCCCAGCTCGCGCAGGATTTGTGCGCCCACGCCGTAGGTGCGCAAATCCATCTGCGTGCCGCGCTCGGGGCGGGCCACCTGTTGCGGCAGCACCTGCGGCAGCAGGGTGGCCACATCGTGGCCGCAGTTCAGCAGCACCGCCAGCCCGGCCGGCGCGGCCTGGATCGCGGCCAAGGCCTTGGGCAAGGGCCAGGTGTGGCCGCTGCGTCCGGCATCCAGCAAATCCATCGCGGTAAAGGGCTCGTGCACCCGCACCAGCACTTCGTCATTGGGCAGCCATTGGCCGTGGCGCAAGGCCAGGTGCAGGCCACCGGAGCGGTCGCGGAACGCGATGCACTGGAAGCTGCCTTGCGCGGTAGTCAGCTCACGCTCGCCAACCCGCTCGATCAGCGTCTCGTTGTGCGAGCGGTGGGCGATCAGGTCGGCAATGGCACCGATCTTCAGGCCGTGTTCCCGCGCAAAGATCTGCAAGTCGGGCAGCCTGGCCATCGTGCCGTCGTCGTTCATGATCTCGCAGATCACCGCTGCCGGTGTCAGCCCGGCCATCGCCGCCAGGTCGCAGCCAGCCTCGGTATGACCGGCGCGCATCAGCACACCACCGTCTTGCGCCTGCAGCGGAAAAATGTGGCCGGGCTGCACCAAGTCGGCCGGCCCGGCATCGCGGGCCACCGCCGCCGCCACGGTGCGGGCCCGGTCGGCGGCCGAGATGCCGGTGGTCACGCCCCGGGCAGCCTCGATCGACACGGTAAACGCCGTGCCATGCACCGTGCCGTTGCGGCTGGCCATCGGCGGAAGCTGCAGGCGCTCGCAGCGCTCTCGGGTCAGCGTCAAGCAAATCAGGCCGCGGCCATACTTGGCCATGAAGTTGATGGTCTCGGCCGACACGTGGTCGGCGGCCAGCACCAGGTCGCCTTCGTTTTCGCGGTCTTCTTCGTCAACCAGGATCACCATGCGGCCAGCGGCCAGCTCGGCGACAAGCTCGGGGACAGGGGAAATGGGCATGCCCAGATTGTAGGCGGGCCGGGTTGCCCAGACAGCCTGGCCGCGGGTGGTGGGTGGCCCGGGTTTCAGAGCGCCAGATCAACCGGTGGCGCCGGGCTGGCCCATGCCCAATCCCCATCCTGCAGCAACTGATAAGGCCCGAAACCGGCCTTGTAGGCCATCTTGTCGCTTTGCGCGATCCAGTAGCCCAGGTACAAATGGGACAGCTTGAGCTGGCGCACCTGCTCGATCTGCCACAGCACGCCATAGGTGCCCAGGCTGCCTTTGAAATCAGGGTCGTAATAGGTGTAGACGGCCGAGATGCCGTCGCTGAGCACATCGACGATGGCCACCATGCGCAGCAGGCCGCGGCCGTCCTCGCTGGCATCCCGAAACTCCACCAGCCGCGAGTTGACCCGGCTTTGCAGCAAAAACTGG
>JANOBL010000553.1:0-4845 GCA_031411635.1 Betaproteobacteria bacterium | reverse complement strand
CCTGGCCGACGAGGTGGTGCGCGGGCCCGGCATAGCGGCTTGGGGGGTGGTGAACTACCTGGAAGCGTTGAATGAGCTGGCCACCGAACTGGACCTGCCACCGCTGGCCTGCGCACGGCGCTTCGGTGTAGTGACCGTGCGACCCAACGACAACGGCTGGCGCTATCACCCGGTGCTGGGTTTCGGGCTCAAGAGGCCATGAGATGGCGACACGAGCAACTGCCTGTTCGGCAGTGAAGCTGGGACTGCTTCGGAAGGCAATCTTTTGCTGAGCTACCTTGCGGCAGTGCTGCGAACTTTAGCGGAGTTGCATAAGACCATCTTGGTTGAGTCGTCCGCGCTCATGTTCAAAAATATTTCTTCGTAAGACAATCTTGGTTGAAGTTTTCGCTCCAACAGGGTAAATTGCGGGCAAGCGACGAGGAAGCGTCGCTTGCCCACGTAGCACTGCCATCGGTTTGAAGAGACCCGGCACCTGAAGGTCGAACAGGTTGACGACCAAGGAGGATACGAAAGTGACTAGCAGTCACGTCAGCGGGAGAGGCTGAGCGGCTTGAGCCGCGCAGTTCAAACCCACTATCCCCGAAGCAATGCTTCGGGGATTCTAAATGCGGCTTCACTGCCGCTTTCCTCAAGGGAGTTACATGTCTACGCAACCAAATGAGCGTCAGGCGGAGCTACGTTCACTGATCTCGGACTTTTTGACCGAGCGATTGAATGGAAAACTGGAAAAGCTCGCCGAAGACGATCCCAAACGCGCCGAGCTGCAAGCGCAGTTCATCCCGGCCACCTGGCTGGAAGACGCAGCCCGCCGGGTTGGGCAAATCCAGGCGGTTACCCACTCGCTCAAGCCCATCCACCCGGATGCCAAGGGCAGCAGCCTGTTTCGAGAACCCAGCGCATTGCCGCCACTGGCGGAGGTGGGCAGCCACAGCCTGGGGGCAAGGTTTGACGCCGATGTGGTTGGCAACGCCGCCGCGCTGGATGTCTACAAGTTTCTGAAGCTCAGCCACCAAGGGCGCAGCTTGCTGGACCTGGCCATTGCGGCGGACAGCGACTTTGCCGCAGCGCTCAGCGCCGATCCCACGCTGGCGCAAGCCTGGTTGGCGGCCTTTGCCGGGCTGGCCGCGCCGCGCGGCAAGGCCTCGTCGCACACCCAGGCCAAGCAAATCTACTGGCCCATCGGCGACAACCCGCATGACGACGCGGGCTACCACCTGCTGGCACCGCTTTACCCCACGTCGCTGGTGCACCGCGTCTACCTGGCCTTGCAGGACGACCGCTTCAGCGATGACGCCAAAGCGGCGCGCGAAGCCCGCAAGGCGGGTGAGCTGCACAAGCGCCCGGTGCGCGAGTACCCCAACCTCGCCATCCAGAGCCTGGGTGGCACCAAGCCGCAGAACATCAGCCAACTCAACAGCGAGCGGCGCGGTGACAACTGCCTGCTGGCGTCGTTGCCGCCGGTCTGGAAATCGGTGGATATCAAACCGCTGTACGGCGTGGACTCACTGTTCAAACGCTACGGCGGGCGCAAGGAGGTTCGCACGCTGGCGGCACACTTGCGGCGCTTTCTGGAAGGCGATCCGGCCAGCAATTTCAAAACCCGCCAGCACCGGGACGAACTGGTGGATGCGCTGATCGACGAGCTGATGCAGTTCAGCGCCGAGCTGGGCACGCTGGATGCAGGCTGGAGCGCCTCCGCCGAGTGCGACCTGCCCCCTGCGCAGCGCGCCTGGCTGGACCCGGACGGCTGCGACCCGGCGGTGGACGACGCCGCCGACCGGGTGGCCAACGACTTTGCCAATTGGCTGAACGGCCAGTTGCGCGACCCGCTGCCCGTGGGCGACCCGGAGTTTCTGCACTGGCGCAAGCTGGCCCGAGAACAGTTCAAGCAAGAAGAACGCGAGGCCGCCGATGTCCAGTGAACCAGCTTTGCCCGAACACCGGGCCGTGTTGGTGCTGCCGCACATCCGGGTGCAAAACGCCAACGCGATTTCCAGCCCGATGACCTGGGGTTTTCCGGCCATCACCGCCTTCACCGGCTTGATGACCGCGCTGGAACGCCGGCTTGGCCGCGATGCTGGCATCGCGTTTTATGGCGTGGGGGTCATCTGCCACGGCTTTGAGGCGCAAGTTACCAGTGCGGGCTACACCCGGGCTTTTCACCTGACGCGCAACCCGGTGCTGGCGGACGGCAGCACGGCCGGCATCGTGGAAGAAGGCCGTGTGCACCTGGACCTGAGCCTGGTCTTTGATGTGCAGCTCACCGACGGGCGCCGGGGTGACGCCGAGCGCACGGCTTTGGCCGAGCGGGTGGCCGACCAGTTGGCGGGCATGCGATTGGCCGGCGGCAGTGTGATGCCAGCCTTGCCCGGCCCGGCCCGCCGGCCAATCCGGCCAACGCTGGAGCTGTTGCCAGACGAGGAGCAAGGCGAGGCGCGGCGCAAGCAGTTTCGCCGCCTGGCGCGCCGGTGCCTGCCAGGCTTTGCGCTGGTGTCGCGCGACGACTTGCTGCAAACCCGGCTGGCCGAACTGCGCACCAGCGACCCGGCAGCCACCACGCTGGACGCCTGGCTGGACTTGTCGCGCTGGAACCTGCGCGCCACGCAACGGCCACCCAAAGCCGGTGACGACGGCCCACCCAAGATCGAATGGGTGAGTGACCCACGTGCCGGCTGGACCGTGCCGATCCCGGTGGGCTTTGCGGCCCTGTCGGACGTACACGCACCCGGCACCGTGGGCGGTGCACGCGACATGACCACGCCGTTCCGGTTTGTCGAAACTGTCTGGTCGATGGGGCAATGGATCAGCCCACACCGGCTTAAAAGCTTGAGCGATCTGGTTTGGGCAGCACACCACGAGCCCGATCACCCCACCGAGCACGGCCTGTACCGCTGCCGCAATCACTACACCCCCGCGATGCCGGCCGATCTGGCCACCAGCACGCAAGACTGAAACCCCAAGGAGAAACTTCATGGCCACTACCACCAACCTCAAGACCGCTTCCGTGCTGGCGTTCGAGCGCAAGCTCGACCCCTCCGATGCGCAGTTCTTCGCCGGCAACTGGGATCAACGCAGCGGCGCCGCCGCGTGGG
The DNA here is from genome assembly GCA_031411635.1 of Betaproteobacteria bacterium. Taxonomy (GTDB): domain Bacteria; phylum Pseudomonadota; class Gammaproteobacteria; order Burkholderiales; family Burkholderiaceae_C; genus Pseudaquabacterium. Next base: position 1,750 of record JANOBL010000553.1, on the reverse strand, counting down.
CGCCAGTGATCATCCGCGAGAAATCGGTGCGCGGCACGATCTCGAACCGGCTCAAGACCACGGAGCAAGACCCTGCCAAGCTGGATGCCAAGATTCAGAACCCCAACCTGCAAACCGTGGACGTGGCCGCGCTGCCGGCCGACGCCGACACGCTGAAGGTCAGTTTCACGCTGCGTGTGCTGGGTGGCACGGGCCGGCCATCGGCCTGCAACAACGCCGACTACCAGGCCAAGCTGCTGAGCACCGTGCAGGGCTATGTGGACGCCCATGGCTTTGGCGAGCTGGCCCGCCGCTATGCCCACAACCTGGCCAATGCCCGTTTCCTGTGGCGCAACCGGGTGGGGGCTGAGCAAGTGGAGGTGCAGATTCAGCATCTGGTGCAGGGGCAGGCTGCCAACACCTGGACTTTTGATGGTCTGCAACTGTCGCTGCGCGACTTCACGGCACCCGCCACGGCGCAAGCCGACGTGCAAGCGCTGGCCAACTTGATCACTCAAGGGCTGGCAGGCCAGAGCCATGTGTTGCTGCAAATCACGGCCTACGCGCGCCTGGGTGCAGCGCAAGAGGTCTATCCGTCGCAAGAACTGATTCTGGACAAGGGCACCAGCAAGAAGAGCAAGACCTTGTACTCGGTGCAAAGCGTGGCCGGCATGCACTCACAGAAGCTGGGCAATGCGCTGCGCACCATAGACACCTGGCACCCTGACGTGGCTGACCTCGGGCCTATTGCGGTGGAGCCGTATGGATCGGTCACCACCCTGGGCAAGGCCTGCCGTAAACCGACCGACAAGCTGGATTTCTACAATCTGTTGGACGGCTGGTTGCTGAAAGACAAAGTACCTGCGTCCGAGCAGCAGCACTTTGTGATGGCCACGCTGATCCGCGGCGGCGTGTTTGGCGACGCTGGCAGGGACTGATGGGCATGGACCGCTTTGTGGATATCCAACTGCGGCCCGACCCGGAGATCGCCGCCCACTACTTGCTGGGTGCGCTCTACGCCAAGCTGCACCGGGCGCTGGTGGCGCGCAACAGCACGGGCGTGGCAGTCAGTTTTCCGGGTTATCAAAACCGTCCTTTGACACTGGGAACCTGCTTGCGGCTGTTAGGCAGCGGATCTGCGCTGGACGAACTGACCCAAAGTGATTGGCTCAGCGGCATGCGCGACCACGTGACGATTGGCGCGGTGGCCGCTGTGCCGACCACTGCGACCAACCGAACGCTGCGCCGGGTGCAAGCCAAGAGCAATCCGGAGCGCCTGCGGCGACGACTGATCAAACGCCATGGCCTGGACGAAGCTCAGGCCCGTAAGCGCATTCCCGACAGCGTGACGGAAATGCTGCAACTGCCGTTTGTACAGTTGCGAAGCAGCAGCACGGGCCAGATGTTCAGGCTGTTCTTGAACTTAGGCGAAATGCACGCCGCACCAATACCGGGCGAGTTCAATGCCTACGGTCTGAGCCAGCAAGCGACGACCCCCTGGTTCTGACCCTTTTTTTGGGTGCACGCGCAAGTGCTTGTCAAACAAGCACTTGCGCGCCGTGGTTTCCAAGAGGGTGAACGGAGCGCCACCGCCGTTTTGACAATAGAATCATGGACTACCGCTGAAAGTGGTCTTATTCACTGCCGCACAGGCAGCTCAGAAATGGCAGGCACTGCCGACCAGAAGGCGACGCACATTCACTGCCGCACAGGCAGCTCAGAAAGTATTGTGATGCGTCAAGGGGCGGCAATCCAGATTCACTGCCGCACA
>JANOBL010000552.1:0-3896 GCA_031411635.1 Betaproteobacteria bacterium | reverse complement strand
ACCGAGACCTTTGCCAACCTGGTGAACCCTGCCACCGCCGCGCATATCCACTGCTGCACAGCGACGGCCGGTTCTGGCAGCGCCAACGTGGCGCTGGGATTCACCTCGTTTCCGGCCGCCACGTCGGGCACCTACAACAATGTGTTCACGCTGTCGGCTTCGGCATTTAACAGCTTGTTGGCAGGCACGCAACAAGGTATGGCGTATGTGAACATCCACAGCGCTGCACCGTACACCGGTGGCGAAGTCCGCGGTTTCCTGGTGCCGGTGCCCGAGCCCGGCACCTATGCCTTGCTGTTGGGCGGGCTGGGCCTGGTGGGCTGGGCAACGCGCCGCCGCCAGCGCGGCTGAACGCCGTCAGGCATCGGCGGGCGGTGACTCAAACCGCCAACTCGTCCGCCCGCCGCTGCGCAGCGCTGAAATCCAGCGCGCCGGTGTAGATCGAGCGGCCGCAGATCACGCCGCTGATGCCTTCCCACTCGACCGCGCACAGGCGCTCGATGTCGGCGATGTCGGACAAGCCGCCCGACGCGATCACCGGCACCGTGAGTGCCTGTGCCAATTTGACGGTGGCTTCGATGTTGATGCCGGTCAGCATGCCGTCGCGGCCGATGTCGGTGTAGATCACGCCTTCGATGCCGTAGTCCTCAAACTTGCGGGCCAGGTCCACCACCTCGTGGCCGGTGAGCTTGCTCCAGCCATCGGTGGCCACCTTGCCGTCCTTGGCGTCCAGGCCGACGATGATGTGGCCGCCAAACGCGCTGCAGGCGTCTTTCAAAAAACCCGGGCTCTTGACGGCGGCGGTGCCGATGATGATGTAGCTGATGCCGTCGTCCAGGTAGCGCTCGATGGTGTCCAGATCGCGGATGCCACCGCCAAGCTGCACCGGGATCTCGTCGCCCACCGCCTTCAGGATGCTGCGGATCGCCGGCTCGTTGACCGGTTTGCCGGCAAACGCGCCGTTCAGGTCCACCAGGTGCAGCCGGCGCGCGCCGGCATCCAGCCAGCGCCGTGCCATCGCGGCAGGATCGGCGCCAAAGGTGGTGGAAATATTCATGTCGCCCTGTTCCAGGCGCACGCAGTGGCCGTCTTTCAGGTCGATGGCGGGGATCAGCAGCATGGCTGTGGCAGCGGGGAGTGGGGGGACAGGAGCGCGTGAGCGCGGCGGGAGGCTGAAGGAGCAGGTGCTCAGGGCGACCAGGCCAGGAAGTTTCGGTAAAGCTGCAGGCCCTGGTCGGCGCTTTTTTCGGGATGGAACTGGGTGGCAAAAATGTTATCCCTCGCCACCGCGCAGGTAAAGCGGTCGCCGTAATCAGTGACGCCGGCAGTGTGGCGTGGGTCAGACGGCGCGGCGTGGTAGCTGTGCACAAAGTAGAAGTAGCTGCCCTCGGGCACACCGGCCCAGATTGGGTGCAATGCGCCGCCGTGAGTCTGCGGATGGACTTGGTTCCAGCCCATTTGCGGCACCTTGTAGCGGCTGCCATCGGGCTGCAGCCGGCCGTCGAGCTGGAATCGCCGCACCGTGCCTGGGATCAGGCCCAGGCCGGGTGTGTCTTGCTCCTCGCTGTGGTCCAGCAGCATCTGCATGCCCACGCACACACCCATCAGCGGTTTGCGCGCGGCCGCATCCAGCACCGCTTCTTTCAGGCCCGAGTCGTGCAGCTCGCGCATGCAATCGCGCATCGCGCCCTGGCCGGGCAGCACCACACGCTCGGCGGCCAGCACTTCTTCGGGATGCTGGGTGACGATCACCTGGTAGCCCGAGCCGGCCGCCACATGCATCACCGCCTGCGAGACCGAGCGCAGATTGCCCATGCCGTAATCCACCACCGCCACCGTCTTGGCCATGGTTTACAGGCTGCCTTTGGTGGACGGGATCACACCGGCCGAGCGCGGATCTAGCGTCAGCGCCATGCGCAAGGCCCGGCCAAAGGCCTTGAACACGGTCTCGGCCTGGTGGTGGGCGTTGTCGCCGTGCAGGTTGTCGATGTGCAGGCTGACCAGCGCATGGTTGACGAAGCCCTGAAAAAACTCGTAGGTGAGCTGGGTGTCGAAAGCACCCACCATGCCAGATTTGAACGCGATGCGCTGGTGCAGCCCGGGCCGGCCGGAAAAATCGACCACCACCCGGGACAGTGCTTCGTCCAGCGGCACATAGCTGTGGCCATAGCGGGTGATGCCACGTTTGTCGCCCACCGCCTGCGCCACCGCCATGCCCAGCGTGATGCCCACATCCTCCACCGTGTGGTGGCCGTCGATGTGCAGATCGCCCTGGCACTGGATATCCAGGTCGATCAGGCCATGGCGGGCCACCTGGTCCAGCATGTGGTCAAAAAACCCGATGCCGGTGTTGAACTGGCCTTGGCCGCTGCCGTCCAGGTTGATGCGCACGCGGATCTGGGTTTCCTTGGTGTTGCGGCTGTCTTCGGCAATGCGGTCCATGGTGATCCGTTTTCAGAGGCTGGCGCGCAGCGCGGCCAGGGTCAAGCCATTTTCGTCCGGCGTGCCCACGGTGATGCGCAGGCAGTTGGCCAGCAATGGGTGCATGGCCGACACATTCTTGACCAGCACGCCGCGCTGCTTCATGCCGGCAAACGTGGCGGCGGCGTCGGGCACCCGGGCCAGCACCATATTGGCCTGGCTGGGGTAGGGCGTGACACCCGGCAGGTCCAGCAGATGGGCAAACAGGCGCTCACGCTCGCTGCGGATCAACGTGGCCTGGCGCTGGTACTCGTGCACATGCTCCAGCGCAAACAGCCCGGCCTCGGCATTCAGCACGCTGATGTTGAACGGTGGGCGCAGTTTGTTGATCTCATTGACCAGCGCCGCGCGGCCCATCAGATAACCGATGCGCACACCTGCCAGACCAAATTTGCTCATCGTGCGCATCACCAGCACGTTCTCGTGGCGGCGCAGGCTGGCCATCGAATCACGCTTGGCAAAAGGCTGGTAGGCCTCGTCCATCACCACCAGGCCGTTGCATTGGCCCACGGCCTGGACCAGGCGCTCGATCACGCCAGCGTCCCACAGGTTGGCCGTGGGGTTGTTCGGGTAGGCCAGGTACAGCAGCGTGGGTTTGTGCTCGGCGATGGCCGCCAGCATCGCTGGCTCGTCCAACTCGAAATCGGCGGTCAGCGGCACGCCGATGAATTTCACGCCCTGCAAGGCCGCCGACAAGCCGTACATCACAAAGCTGGGCAGCGGCGACATGAACACCGCGACCGGCACCGCGCAGGCCAGGCTCAGCAGGCTGATCAGCTCGTCCGAGCCATTGCCCAGCATCAGCGCATTGCCTTCCGGCAGACCGGCATGGCCGGCCAGCGCGGCCGCCAGGTCATCGGTGCGCTCTGCCGGGTAGCGGTTCAGTGCAACCCGGCCCAGGCGCTGGCCCAGCGCGTGCTGCAGCGCCTCGGGCAGGCGGTGCGGGTTCTCCATCGTGTCCACCTTGACCAGGCCAGCGCTGGGCTGCACCGCATAGGCCTGCAAGCCCTGGATGTCGGCGCGGATCACCCGCTTCATGCAATCGTCGAGCTGGGTCATGGTTGGACTGTGGCTGGCTGGTCAAGCATTTCGGGCCCGACCAGAAAGGGGTTGAGGATGCGCACGCCGTCGATCTGCTGATCGTGCTGCAGGTCTTCGGTGAGCAAGGTCTTGCAGCCTTGCTGCAACGCGGCGGAGACGATCAGCGAATCCCAGTAGCTCAGGCCGTAGCGGCTTTCGACGGCCCAGGCGGTTTCGACGGTGGCGTGGTCGATCACCCAGGGGCGCCAGTTCTGGTACCGGCGCACCTCGGCGCGGGCATCGCCGGCCGAGATGGCGGACGGGAACTTCTTGCGAGCGTTGTTGTAGAACTCATTGAGCACCTGGGTACTGATGCGCCCGGAGCGCTGAGTCCA
>JANOBL010000551.1:0-2438 GCA_031411635.1 Betaproteobacteria bacterium | reverse complement strand
GCCAGCGGGTGGAGATCCTCAAAGCCCTGTACCGGGGTGCCCGGGTGCTGGTGCTGGACGAGCCCACAGCCGTGTTGACACCGCAAGAAGGCGCCAGCCTGTTCATCACGCTGCGTCAACTGGTGGCGCAGGGCATGGCGGTGATCTTTATCAGCCACAAGCTGGACGAGGTGATGGCAATCTCCCACCGGGTAATGGTGTTGCGCGCCGGCAAAACCGTGGCCGAGGCGGTAACGCAGGACACCAACAAGGCCGAGCTGGCACGCTGGATGGTGGGCCAGGCGGTGGTGGGCCTGCAGCGCGAAACCCGGCCGCCGCTGGCCGGCGCCACCCCCCGGCTGGTGGTGCAGCAACTGGCGGCGCGCGGTGAGCGGGTGCATGAGCGGGTGCATCTTCAAAACGTGTCGCTGCAGATTGCCCGGGGCGAAATCCTGGGCATCGCCGGTGTCTCCGGCAACGGCCAGGGCCTGCTGGCCCAGGTGCTGGCGGGGGTGGCCGCCCGCAGCGCCGGCAGCGTGATGTTGGACGGGCTGCCGCTGGCGGCATCGGCCAGCGGCGTGGTGGCGCAAGGCGTGGCCCGGGTGCCCGAAGACCGGCAGGCCGTGGGCGTGGTGGGCGATCTGCCGGTGTGGGAAAACCTGTGTGCCGAGGCCTTGCGCACGCCGGTGCTGTCACGCTGGGGCTGGGTGCGCCGTGGCGCCGCCCTGGCGTATGCCCAACAGTTGCTGGACGCTTTTGATGTGCGCGGCGCCACGCTGCAACGCCGCACCCGGGCCTTGTCGGGCGGCAACATGCAAAAGCTGATCCTGGGCCGGGTGCTGCAGCGCGCCGACGGCACGGCGCCCAAGCTGATCGTGGCCCACCAGCCCACCTGGGGGCTGGACATCGGCGCGGTGAATTTTGTGCACGGCCGGCTGCGTGCGGCGCGTGATGCGGGTGCGGCGGTGCTGCTGATCTCCGACGATCTGGACGAGATCGAGCTGCTGGCCGACCGCATTGCGGTGATGTGCCATGGCCGGCTGGGCCCGGCGCGTGCCGCCGAGGCCTGGAGCCGCGAGCAGCTTGGCCTGGCGATGGCTGGCAGCGGCCCTGAAATTGCCACCGAGGGCCTGGCCCATGCGGCTTGAAGCCCGCGCGCCGGCCGCCTGGCAAGCCAGCGTGGGCCTGGCACTGCGCTGCGGCGGGGCTGCGTTGTTGGTGGTGATGGTGGTGGCGGCCGCGCTGGTGGCCGCTGCCGGCGCGCCGGTGCTGCAAACCTTCGGGCTGATGGCCCAGGGCGCCTTTGGCTCGGTGTTTGCCATCAGTGAGACGCTGACCCGCGCGATCCCGCTGATGCTCACCAGCCTGGCCGCCACGGTGGCGTTCAAAGCCCGCTTGTTCAACATCGGCGCCGAGGGCCAGCTTTATGCGGGTGCCATGGCCGCAGTGGCGGTGGGCGGTGGCGCCATCGCCGCGCCACCGGCCGTTCTGTTTGTGCTGATGCTGGCGGCTGCGGTGGCGGCAGGCGCGTTGCTGCTGCTGGGCCCGGCGCTGATGAAGCGCTTGTGGGGCGTGGACGAGGTGGTCAGCACCTTGTTGTTGAACTTCATCGTGCTGCTGGGCGTGGGCGCGCTGCTGGATGGCGTGATGAAAGACCCCACGGCGATGGGCTGGCCGCAAAGCGTGGCGCTGGCCGATGAGCTGACGCTGGCCAAGCTGATCCCGCAGACACGGGTGCACAGCGGCCTGCTGTTCAGCGTGGGTGCGGCGCTGGCGCTGTGGGCGCTGCTGCGCTTTACCACGCTGGGCTTTGACATCCGCGCGCTGGGCGCCAATGCCCGCGCCGCCGGATTTGCCGGCGTGCCGGTGCTGCGCACCACCGTGTGGGTGGCGTTGCTGTCGGGCGGCCTGGCCGGGCTGGCCGGCGTGATCGAGGTGGCCGGGCGCACCGGCTATGTCACGCTGGACATGTCTCCAGGCTATGGCTACACCGGCATCGTGATCGCGATGCTGGCCGGCCTGCACCCACTGGCGGTGATAACGGCCAGCATCGGCGTGGCAGCCGTGTTGGTGGGTGCCGACAGCATGAGCCGCAGCATAGTCGTGCCCACGTATCTGGCCGATGTGGTGGTGGCCAGCGCGTTGCTGGCGGTGCTGGTGGCCAGCATGTTGATGCGCTACCGGCTGCGCTTTGACCGGCCCGGGGCAGGGAATGCCTGCCGCCGAGAGATGGGCGGTCAGGTCCAGATAAAAGGGCAGTTCCGTGGCTGACAGCTTCTCGAATATCGTCAGCACGTATTCGACTCGCACGCTGTCACGCAGTGTCGAAAGAAAAAAGTTGCTGTTCTCGATGCCGGACTGGATTCCCGTGAGGTCAAGCGGTACGCCAACGTCGTAATCCGTCAGCCAATGTGCGACCTCATCAAGGCTGAGGGGGGTAAAAACTGCCATACGAAGTG
>JANOBL010000550.1:0-8533 GCA_031411635.1 Betaproteobacteria bacterium | reverse complement strand
CGCCTGGACAACGTCTGCTACCGCATGGGCTTCGGCTCGACGCGGGCAGAAGCACGCCAGCTCGTCGGCCACAAGGGCGTCACGGTGAACGGCGCGGTCGTCAACATTCCGTCGTACATGGTCAAGGCCGGCGACGTGGTGGCGGTGCGCGAGAAGGCCAAGAAGCAGCTGCGCGTCACCGACGCCGTGAAGCTCGCCGAAGGTCAGGGCATGGCCGCCTGGGTGCAGGTCGATGCCAGCAAGCTCGAAGGCATCTTCAAGAAGGTGCCTGACCGCGACCAGTTCGGCGCCGAGATCAATGAATCGCTGATCGTCGAGTTGTACTCGCGCTGATCAGCTGACTTCGCTGGCGCGCGGCCTTGCTGCCGTGCTGCCGCTGCGCCCCTCCCTCGTGCTGGCCTGCCGGGCACGGCACTGAGGGCCATCTTGCCCGGCATGGTCCGTCAGCCTTATCGGTGTAACGAGCCGAGGGTATTGAGAGGAACAGGATTCGATGCAAACCAATCTGCTGAAACCCAAAGCCATTCACGTGGAACCCTTGGGCCACCAACGCGCCAAAGTCACGCTCGAGCCTTTTGAGCGCGGTTATGGTCACACGCTGGGCAATGCGCTGCGGCGTGTCTTGCTGTCGTCGATGGTGGGTTATGCCCCAACCGAAGTCACCATCGCCGGTGTGCTGCACGAGTACTCCACGATCGACGGCGTGGCCGAAGACGTGGTGCACATCATGCTGAACCTGAAGGGTGTGGTGTTTCGCCTGCACAACCGCGATGAAGTGACGCTGGTGGTGCGCAAAGAGGGCGAAGGCCCGGTCACCGCCGCCGACATCCAGGTGCCGCATGATGTCGAGATCATGAACCCGGACCATGTCATCGCCCACTTGGCGCAGGGCGGCAAGCTGGACATGCAGATCAAGGTCGAAAAAGGCCGTGGTTACGTGCCGGGCAATATGCGGCGCTATGGCGACGAGCCCACCAAGTCGATCGGCCGCATCGTGCTGGACGCTTCTTTCTCGCCGGTTCGGCGTGTCAGCTACGCGGTGGAAAACGCCCGCGTCGAGCAGCGCACCGATCTGGACAAGCTGGTGATGGAGATCGAAACCAACGGCGCCGTGACGCCGGAAGAGGCAATCCGCGCCTCGGCGCAGATCCTCGTGGACCAGTTGATTGTGTTCACCGGCCTGCAGCCCAACGAGGTGGCAGGTGGTGTGTACGCCGGTGCCGAGCGCGCCAAGGAAATCCACGATCCGATCCTGCTGCGCCCGGTGGACGAGCTGGAGCTGACCGTGCGATCGGCCAATTGCCTGAAGGCCGAGAACATCTATTACATCGGTGACCTGATCCAACGCACCGAGACCGAGCTGCTGAAGACGCCCAACCTGGGCCGCAAGTCGCTGAACGAAATCAAGGAAGTGCTGGCTTCGCGCGGGCTCACGCTGGGCGCACGGCTGGAAAACTGGCCCCCGCAAGGCCTGGACAAGCGCTGATCCATCAGCCATCAAACGAAACCTCCCAAGAGAGGTTCAACCGCCCCGAGCCACAGCGAAAGAATGCGCTGTGTCCCTCGGCGGGCGATAGACCGTGCGCCGGCACTTTCTCACGTCCCACCTCGGTACCTGACACGGCCGGGGCTTGATAAACCAAGGAATACACCATGCGTCACCGTAACGGACTGAGAAAACTGAACCGCACCAGCGAGCACCGCGCCGCGATGCTGCGCAACATGTGCGTCTCGCTGCTGCAGCACGAGGCCATCAAGACCACGCTGCCCAAGGCCAAGGAGCTGCGCCGCGTGGTCGAGCCCTTGATCACGATGGGCAAGACCCCCAGCCTTGCCAACCACCGCCTGGCGTTTGCTCGCCTGCGCGACCGTGATGTGGTGATGAAGCTGTTCAAGGAAATCGGCCCGCGCTACCAGACCCGGCCGGGCGGCTACACCCGCATCCTCAAAATGGGCTTCCGGGTGGGTGACAACGCGCCGATGGCGTTTGTCGAGCTGGTGGACAGGCCGGATGTGGCGGCGGCAGACGCCACCGAGGCTGCTGGCGAATAAGTCACAAAATTGCCATCGGACGTTGCCTTGCGCGTCGCAGCAAAACCAAGCCAGCCACCGTGCTGGCTTTTTTGTGCGCCAATAGGGGCTTGTCGCCGTTTGTGCCGGTCGCCCCGCTGCTGGTGGTGCCTGGCGGTGGAACCTCCCCGCATCACCTGACTCAGCCAGCCATGCTTGCGTTTTTGCCAGGTTTTTTGCAGTGCGCCATCGGTAGATTGCCGACGCGGCGGGCCCATTGGGTTTGGTTGTGCCTGGTCACGATGCTGGTGGGCGCCGGTTTGACGCCAGCCTGGTCGGCGGAAGATTTCTTGCCACCCGAGCAAGCCTTCAAGGTCAGTGCCGGCATGGTGGCTGCCGACCGCGCCGAGGTCTTGGTGCGCGTCGCCGAGGGTTACTACGTCTACCGGGATGCCCTGCGCTTCACCGCCGACGGGGCCACGCTGGGCGCGCCGGACATCCCCAAGGGTGCGGTGAAGTTTGACGAGAACTTCCAGAAAAACGTTGAAACCTACCGGGGCGATTTGCGCATCCAGTTGCCGGTGAGCGCGGCCGGTGCGCCGTTCAAGCTCAGCGTGGTGTCACAGGGATGTGCCGATGCCGGGCTGTGCTACCCGCCGATGACGACGGTGCTGCCCATCGATGCCACGCAGATCGTCGGTATTTCGGCGCAGGGTGTTGCGCCGGCCAGTGCCATCGGCAGCCTGCCCGACGAGGCGCTGTTCGACCGCGTCTTGCACGCCGGGCGGCTGTGGCAGGTGGTGGGGTTGTTTTTCGGCTTGGGGCTGCTGCTGACCTTCACCCCCTGCGTCCTGCCGATGCTGCCCATCCTGTCGTCGCTGATCGTCGGTTTTGAGCGCCGCCCGTCGCGTTTGCGGGGGTTGTTGTTGGCGGCGGCTTATTCGCTGGGCATGGCCCTGGTGTACACCGGGCTGGGGGTGGCGGCTGGCCTGGCTGGTGAAGGTTTTGCGGCAGCACTGCAGACGCCCTGGGCCATCGGCGGTTTTGCGGTGTTGCTGGCAGTGTTTGCGCTGTCAATGTTCGATGTTTACGAACTGCGCTTGCCGGCCCGGTTCACCGGGCAGATGACCACGCACTGCAACCGGCTGCAGCCCGGGCGCGTGATGGGGGTGTTTCTGATGGGCGGCATCTCGGCGTTGATCGTCAGCCCCTGCGTTACCGCGCCGCTGGCCGGCGCCCTGCTGTTCATCAGCCAGACCGGTGATGTGGGCTTGGGTGGATCGGCGCTGTTTGCGATGGCCGGCGGCATGAGCGTGCCGCTGCTGTTGCTGGGGGCGTCGGCCGGCCGCTGGGTGCCCAAGGCCGGCGCCTGGATGCACGGTGTCAAGCGCTTGTTCGGGCTGATGATGCTGGCGGTGGCTGTGTGGGTGGCGCAGCCCATCCTGCCGGTCGCGTTGGTGCTGGCGCTATGGGGGCTGCTGTTGCTGCTGGCCGGGTTTTTAATGCGGCCTTTTGATGCCGCACCCAAGCACCGGCATGCCATGCGCCAGGCCTTGCAGCGCGCCTTGGGCGTGGCGGCCCTGGCACTGGGCGTGGCGCAACTGGTGGGGGCGGCGTCTGGTGCCCAAGACCCGCTGCACCCACTGGCGCACTTGGGTGCCAAACCGCTGGGTGGGCCTGTGAGCACCGTCTTCAAACCGATACAGACCGAGGCGGCGCTGGATGCGGCACTCAAGGACGCTGGTGGCCGCCCGGTCTTGCTGGATTTTTATGCCGACTGGTGTGTGTCGTGCAAGGAGATGGAGCGCTTCACCTTCAGCGATCCGCGGGTTGCAGCGCGGTTGGGTGCAGCGGTGCTGCTCAAGGCCGATGTCACGGCCAACACCGAGGCGCAGCGTGCCCTGCTGCGCCGCTTCAAGCTCTTTGGCCCCCCTGGCACCTTGTTTTTTGATGCCCAGGGCCGGGAGATCAGCAGTGCCCGGGTGGTGGGTTTTCAGGGCGCGCGGCGGTTTGAACAGACGCTGGACAAAGCCCGCTTGTAAGTGGCGGCGTTGGGACAGCGCTGAACCGTGCTATAGTCTTGTCTCCAGTCGCGGGGTGGAGCAGCCTGGTAGCTCGTTGGGCTCATAACCCAAAGGTCGCAAGTTCAAATCTTGCCCCCGCAACCAAGATTCCCGAACAAAAGCAATAACCTATGAATCAGAAGACGCCGACCGCGAGGTCGGCGTTTTGCATTGTGCCCAGCCCGTGCCCATTTCGTGCCCGGGCCGTGCCCAGCGGTTTTCAGTGCCGCATCGAAATGCCCGTTGGGCGCTGTGCCCAGATCGGATTTCGAAAGCCACCTGGGTAACCATTGGGAAAGTGACTTTAGAGACGTGAGCGCCGCTGACCATTGGGTGCAAAGTTGACGGTGCCCAATTGACGTCGATTGGTCCCGGTATGTGCCCAACTCGTGCTCACGCGGTCAAGAGACGCACTTTCCGACCATTGAATCTCCGCTGCTGTGTCTGCACTGGCCGGATTACGCCGACTCCGCCGTGGCCGGTTTTTGCCGATCAGTGAAACCAGCGCGAAGCGCATGGCACTGCTGGCGCTGGCACCGGTGCCCACACTTGCCGAGAGTGACTTGCTGGGCTTCAACTTCTTGGTCTGGCATGGTCCGTGCACTCCGCGCGGCACAACGCCCGAGGTCATTGCGAAGATCAACGCCGCGCCGCGCGCGGCGCTCAAGGACCCTGATTTGATCAAGCGACAGGAATCTGTGGGTATCAGCGTCATCACCGATGGGCGGCTCGCGCCCGCAGAACACAAGAATTTCTTCGACAGCGAAATCAATCGCTGGACGAGTCGGCGCACTCTGCCCGCCAAATACGGAGAAGCGCCGTGTGGAGGTGCGGCACAACCAGTTCGAGTCGATCTCGGGTCTCCTGCGCCTTGTCATGTGGAACCCCGCAAAAGCTGAAATAGCTGCCCATCGCGCCGCTGATGTCCACCACCCCATGGATCGCCAGGCAGCCCAAGCCATAGCGTTCGATTTCCTCGCGCTCGAAGGCAGAGGCGTGTGCGCGTGCAACCGCCGTGTCAACAAACAACGGTTGCTGTGTCTGCAGCCAATGCCGGATCAACGGTCGGTCTGCCAGGCTGCCGCCAGTGCTGGCCGATCTCATCAGTTCTGCGGGCAGTCCACAGTTGATGGCGGTGAGGATCGACACCTGTCCGTTCGCCACCTTGCCGATCAAGGCAAGCAGAGCCCGATGGCCAATCAATTCGCGCAGAGCGGGTTCGCACACCTCGTGGAAGGCCTGCCGGTTACGCACGGCACGCAGCGCCACATGTTGGCGCTCTATCCACCGCCCAAGGTCAGGGTTGATCATCGGCAAACTCCGGTAAGTCGCTCTATGGCTTGTGCTCGAACCCACAGTATTCGCGGCCGCATGGCGACTTGGCACCCTCTTTGGGGGGGCTAGCCCAAAAAGGGGGGCACACCGGCTCACTTCCGCTGAACCCAGCTTGCGCTTGGTCATTGCGCTGAACTGGGGGCTGTCGGCCGCATCAAGCCAGCAGGCCAGACCTCACAGCTTCTCGGTCTCGCCGCCCTGCGGCTGCCACACCATCAGCCGCCGCTCGATGCGGCCCACGGCGCCGTCCAGCGCCAGTGCAAAACCGGTCAGCACCAGGATGCCGGCCATCACGGTGTTGATGTCGAACACGCCCTCGGCCTGGTGGATCAAGTAACCCACGCCGCTGGCCGAGCCCAGGTACTCCCCCACCACCGCGCCGACAAAGGCCAGGCCCACACTGGTGTGCAGGCTGCTGAACACCCAGCTTGTGGCGCTGGGCAAATACACATGGCGCAGGAGCTGCCGGGGTGAGGCACCCAACATGCGCGCATTGGCCAGCAGCACCGGGCTGACCTCTTTGACACCCTGGTAGACGTTGAAGAAGACGATGAAAAACACCAAGGTCACGCCCAGCGCCACTTTGCTGGCAATGCCGAGGCCAAACCACACCGCAAAGATCGGCGCCAGGATGATGCGTGGCATCGAGTTCATCGCCTTGATATAGGGCTCCAGCAAGGCGCTGGCCATCGGCTGCAAGGCCAACCACAACCCACAGCCCAGGCCACCGAGTGAGCCGATCAAAAACGCCAGCACCGTCTCGACCAAGGTCACACCCAAATGGCTGTAGATGTCGGCGTCGGCAAAAAACCAGCGCCAGATACGGCCGGCCACCTTCAGCGGCTCACCAAAAAAGAAGGCCGCCTGCTGGTCGTTTTCAAACACCATTGGCGGCACCAGGCCGGGGGTGGTCAGCACATGCCAGACCACAAAGATCAACACCAGCAAGCCTACCTGCCAGGTGCGCAGGTTGCGGGGGTTGGGTTTGAGGGCTTGCCAGATCGCCATTCAGGCCGCCTTGACTTGCAACTGCTGCTTGTAGCCCTTCAGCACCTCGTCGCGCAGCACCGCCCAGATGGCCTGGTGCAGCGCGATGAAACGCGGTGTGGTGCGCACCTCGGCCACATCGCGCGGCCGGTCCAGATCCACCGTGAACTCACCGATCGGGTGCGACGCCGGGCCGGCCGACAGCACCACCACGCGGTCGCTCATCGCAATCGCCTCGTCCAGATCGTGGGTGATGAACAGCACCGCTTTCTTCTTCGATTGCCACAGATCCAATACCTCGTTTTCCATCAACTGCCGGGTCTGGATATCGAGTGCCGAAAACGGCTCGTCCATCAGGATGATGTCCGGGTCCAGCACCAGGGTTTGCGCCAGCGATGCCCGCTTGCGCATGCCGCCGCTCATCTGGTGCGGGTAGCGGTCGCCAAAGTCCCGCAGGCCAACCCGGCGCAGCCAGTCTTCGGCCTGGGCTTTGGCATCCACGGGCGCCACACCGCGAAACTCCAGCCCCGCCATCACATTGCCCAGCGCGGTGCGCCAGGGCATCAGGCTCTCGGCCTGGAACATGTAGCCGGCGCGGGCATTGATGCCCTGCAGCGGCTGGCCAAACACCGCCACGCTGCCGGTGCTGGGTTGCAGCAGGCCGGCGCCCAGGTTCAACAAGGTGCTCTTGCCGCAGCCGGTGGGGCCGACCACCGAGACAAACTCCCCAGCCGCCACCGCGAGCGATACATCGGCCACGGCGGTGTAGCGCTGGCCCGGTTTGTCGCGGGCGACGAAGGTGCAGGAGACGTCCTGCAGGGTCAGCGCGAACGGGCTCACTTGATCGGGTACTTGGCCAGCGCCGCCCGGGCAAAATCGTTGCTGTAAACCGCCTTCAGGTCCACCGTGGCCTTGGCAATCTCGGGGTCGATGCTGGCCAGTGCACGAAACGCGGTGTCCGGGCCTTTTTCGGGGAACAGCCCGTCGGGCGACAGCGCACCTTTGGCGGCCAGAAAGGCGTCGATATAAACCGCCCGGTCGCCCAGCAAATAGGTCTCGGGCACCGCCTTGATGATGTCGCCCGCGCCGGCCTTTTGAATCCACTGGTTGGCGCGCACGATGGCATTGACCAGTGCCTGCACGGTGCGGGGGTTTTTGTCGATGAAGCTCTGCGCCAGGTACAGGCTGGCGGCCGGCATCGGGCCGCCAAACACCTTGTCGGCCTCGGCCACGATACGGGTGTCGCTGATGATCTTCAGATCATTGCTGCGCGTCAGCAGCGAGATCACCGGGTCCAGGTTGCAAAGCGCGTCGATCTGGCCCGATCGCATCGCCGCCACCGCACCATTGCCGGCGCCCACGCCGATGATGCTGACGTCGCTGGGCTTCAGGCCCGCCTTGGCCAGCACAAAGTTGGCCATCACGTTGGTGCTGCTGCCGGGGGCGGTGACGCCGATCTTCTTGCCCTTCAAATCGGCCACGCTCTTGTACTGCGGCATCGTCTTGGGGTTGATGCCCAGCACGATTTGCGGCGCCCGGCCCATCAGCACCACCGCACGCAGCTTCTGGCCCTTGGGCTGCATGTTCACGGTGTGCTCAAACGCACCACTCACCACGTCGGCGCTGCCGCCCACCAGCGCACGCAGCGCCTGGCTGCCGCCGGCAAAGTCGACGATCTTCAGCTCCAGGCCTTCGGCCTTGAAGTAACCCAGTTGCTCGGCAATCGTCAGCGGCAGGTAGTACAGCAGGTTCTTGCCACCCACCGCCAGCGTGAGCTGGGGCTTTTCCAGTGCCTGGGCCTGGGCCAGTGGGGTGACAAGCGTAGCGCCGGTGGCGGCCAGCAGCGTGCGGCGGTGCAAGGTCATGGGGATTTCTCGTGCGGGACAACAGGGACGGCACTGTAACCAAGTGCAAGGCGGCGTTAAGCAGGGCGGCGCTCAGCTCGGCAATCTCACCGGCAGCTCGCTGAAGCCGCGCACAAAGTTGGACAACACGCGCACCGGCGGGCCCACCACCTCGATCGCCGAAAAGCGCGGCAGGATCTGCTGCCACAGGATCTTGAGCTGCATCTCGGCCAGCCGGTTGCCCACGCAACGGTGGATGCCAAAACCAAAACTCAGGTGCTGGCGCGGCCGGGC
>JANOBL010000549.1:0-7156 GCA_031411635.1 Betaproteobacteria bacterium | reverse complement strand
CAGGCCCAGGCGCGCATTCAGTGCGCGCAGCGCAGCGATGAGTTCAGTGCCTGCTGCATCGCAGGACGACAGGCCCACGGCCTGTGCCATGCGCTGCAGGCGCTGCTCGGCCCGGACGCTGGGCGCTGAAGCGTTGAAGCGCACCACGGCCGGCAGGAACATCGCATTCAGCGTGCCGTGGTGCAGCCGCGGGTCGACGCCGCCCAGGCTGTGGCTCAGCGAGTGCACGCAGCCCAGGCCCTTCTGGAAGGCCATCGCGCCCTGCATGCTGGCGCTCAGCATCGCCCAGCGGGCTTCGCGGTCCTGCCCGTTGCGCGTGGCGCGTTCGATGTGCGCCCATCCGCGCGCCAGGCCGTCCAGCGCGATGCCGTCGGCCGGTGGGTTGATGGCTGGCGCCATGAAGGTTTCCAGGCAATGCGCAATCGCGTCCATGCCGGTGGCGGCGGTCAGGCCGGGCGGCAGGCCGAGCGTCAGTTCGGGGTCCAGGATCGCGGCCTTGGGCATCAAGAACCAGCTATGAAACCCCAGCTTGCGGCCGTCGTCGACGATCACGATCGCACCGCGTGCCACCTCGCTGCCGGTGCCGGCGGTGGTGGGCACGGCGATCAGCGGCGCCACGGCGGCCGTGATCTTGTCGCTGCCGCCCTCGATCGTCGCGTAAGTCTTCAGCACACCGGGATGGGTGGCCAGGATCGCCACGCCCTTGGCCAGGTCGATCGCCGAGCCACCGCCCACCGCAATCAAACCATCGCAGCCCTGGGATTTGTACAGCTCGCTGGCGGCGCGCACCGCGCTTTCGGTCGGGTTGCTGGGCGTGCCGTCAAACACCGCATGGGGCAGGGCGCCCAGCGCGGCCAGCGCCTGGTCCAGCACCCCGGCAGCGCGCACGCCGGCATCGGTCACGACCAGCGGCTTTTGCATGCCCACACGCTGGCATTCGGCCGGCAGGCCGCGCACCGCGCCGTGCTCGATTTCAATCTGGGTCAGGTACTGGATGCGGGCCATGGCAGGGGTCTCCGAGAGCTGTGGGCTGTGAACCCGGCAGTATGCTTGCCCGCCTTTCCGCAGCGTGGACAAACGGTGACAAGACAACTTCTAAGCCCGGCGATGGCCGGCTTGCTGGACCGCATCGCGCGCGCCCGGCGTGTGCCGTTTCATGCGATGACGGCGGCCCAGGCCCGTGCTGATTACAAGCTGACCGCCGAGGTGCTGGACTTGCCCCGTGCGCCGCTGGCCCGGGTGACGGACCTGCTGGTGCCCGCAGCCGATGGCACGGCGTTGCCAGCCCGGCTGTACGCGCCCAGCCATCACCCACTGCCGGTGCTGCTGTACCTGCACGGCGGTGGTTTTGTCGTGGGTGGGCTGGAGACGCATGACAGCCTGTGCCGGCAGCTTGCCTTGCGATCGGGCGGCGCGGTGCTGGCGCTGGACTACCGGCTGGCGCCGGAGCATCGCTTTCCCACCGCGGTTGACGATGCCTGGGCCGCGCTGCATTGGCTGGCGTCTGCCGGGGCGGCCACGCTGGGACTGGACGCCAGCCGGCTGGCGGTGGGCGGGGACTCGGCCGGTGGCACGCTGGCCGCCAGCAGCGCGATCCATGCCCGCGACAGCGGCATCCCACTGGCGCTGCAATTGCTGATCACCCCGGGCACAGCGGCCGACATGCACAGCGCGTCACACCGTTTTTTTGGCAACGGTTTTTTGCTGGATGGCGCCACGGTGGCCTGGTTTTTTGACCATTACATCGATGCCCCGCAGCGCCACGACTGGCGTTTTGCGCCGCTGCTGGCCGATGACCTGGACGGTGTGGCGCCGGCCTGCGTGATCCTGGCCGAATGCGATCCGGTGGTGGATGAAGGCATCGCCTATGCCGACAGTCTGCGCGCCGCCGGTGTCGCGGTGGCGCTGGAGCTTTACCGGGGTCTGACCCATGATTTCATCAAG
Organism: Betaproteobacteria bacterium; assembly: GCA_031411635.1. Taxonomy (GTDB): domain Bacteria; phylum Pseudomonadota; class Gammaproteobacteria; order Burkholderiales; family Burkholderiaceae_C; genus Pseudaquabacterium. Next base: position 5,212 of record JANOBL010000549.1, on the reverse strand, counting down.
ATGGGCCGGGCGCTGAAAGAAGCCGCTGCGGCCCAGCAATGCGCTGCCAACGCGCTGCAACAAGCCTGGAGACTTTGAACCGCATGACCGATGCCCCCATCACCCGACAAAGCTTCCGCCACTTCGAGCGCCTGCGGGTGCGCTGGGCCGAGGTGGACATGCAGAAGATCGTTTTCAACGGCCATTACCTGATGTACCTGGACACCGCCGTGGCGGGCTGGTGGCGGGCGATGGCCTTGCCCTACCACGACACCATGGCGGCGCTGGACGGTGACTTGTACGTGCGCAAGGCCACGCTGGAATACCTGGCCTCGGCGCGTTACGACGACCCCATCGACGTGGGCGTGCGCACCGCGCGCATCGGCAACAGCTCGATGTTGATAGCCGGCGCGGTGTTTCGGGGTGATGAACTGCTGGTCAGCGGCGAGCTGGTGTATGTGTTTGCCGATCCAAGCACCCAGACCGCCAAGCCGGTGCCACCAGCGCTGCGCGAGGTGTTGATGGCCTTTGAGGCGGGCCAGGCCATGGTCGATGTGCAGGTGGGTGGCTGGGACACGCTGGGCGCCCAGGCCAGCGCAATCCGCACCGAGGTGTTTGTCAACGAGCAGAAGATCCCGGCCGCGCTGGAATGGGATGCCGCCGATGTGCACTGCGTGCACGCACTGGCGTGCAACCGCTTCGGCCTGCCGCTGGCAACCGGGCGCTTGATGGTGCACAGCCCGGGGGTGGCCAAGATCGGCCGCATGGCGGTGCTGGCGGCCCTGCGTGGCAGCGGCGTGGGCCGCGCGGTGCTGGACGCACTGGTGCAGGCAGCGCGCGGGCGGGGCGACCGCCAGGTGCTGCTGCATGCCCAGGCGTCGGCCGTGGGCTTTTACCGCCGCGCCGGCTTCGCGCCGCAGGGGCCGGTATTTGAGGAGGCTGGCATCCCGCACCAGGAGATGGTGTTGGCGATTTGAAGCTCAGCCCAGCGGTTCAAACCGCTCCAGGTGGCGCTGGCCGATCAACCACGGTGCCACGGCCTGCAGCGCGCAGGCCTCGATGCGCAGCGCCATCTCGGGTGCCAGGCCATCGCGGTGGCTGTACACCTCCATCAGCGTGACCGTGTTCTGCGGCAAATCCGGCTCGGCCGGCCGCCGCAGCAACTCGGCCTGCAAACCGGCATGGTCGCGCTGCAGCCGCGCTTGCAAGGTTTGCACCGCCGCCACTGTTGGCGCCAGATCGGCGTTGGCCACGCGGTAATAGACGTACAGCCGCGGATGGCTGCCGGCGCTGCCCACGGTAGCCCCGGTTCAGCCTTGATCGACCGGGATCGCATAGGGCAGCGCAGCACGCTGCAACAAGCCACCAGCGGCAGAACCGGCATGCAGGCTGCCGCCGTCCAGCGCGGCCAGCTTGATTTCCACCAGCGCACTGCTGCCACCGCCAGGCCGCGCCGCGGCCAGCGCCACCTTGCCGGCCGGCTGGTTTGGATCGGCACTGTGGAACACCTCCTGCCCGGCGGTCAGCACAGCCTCGCTGTCAAACAGCATCGCCCGGCGCTTCAGCGTGCCCCGGTACTGGCTGCGCGCAACCACCTCCTGGCCCGGGTAGCAGCCTTTCTGGAAATTCACCCCACCCACCAGCTCCAGGTTGACCATCTGCGGCACAAACGCCTCCACCGTGGCAGCAACGATGCGCACCACGCCGCTTTGCACCTCCAGCCAGCGCCAGTCGTCGCTTGACAAGGCGGGCAGGGCCGGCGCCGCCTGGCTTGCCGGCTGGGCCAGCAGGTAGCGGGCCTGGCCACTGGCATCGGGCAGCCGGACCACCTGACCGTCGCCCATTGCGCTGCTGTGCAAGGCGCTGCCAGGTGCCGCATCGCCCAGCCAGCGTGTGGCCTGGTCACCGGCCAAACCGTAAAGCGCCATATCGGCCGACGCATCGCTGAGCTTGCACTTGGCACGCAGCACAAACATCGACAGCCGCTTCAGCACAGGCGCCAGCAGATCGGCACTGCAGGCCAGCAGCAGGCTGTCGGCATCGGCGCGCCACACCACAAACGTGGCCTGCAAACGCCCCTTGGCGCTGCAAAAGCCGGCCAAGCGGGCCTGGCCCGTGGCCAGCGCCGTCATGTCCTGCGTCAACTGGCCGTGCAGAAAGCTCGCCGCGTCAGCGCCGTTGGCCCGTATCAGGCCCCAATCGTCCAGGCGCAGGGCGCCGCTTGCTGCAGTGAGGGTGGTCATGAAGTTGCTCATGGCCCCGATTATCATCACGCCCCCTTGACATGGCCGCCCCCACCGATGAAAGCCTGGCGCTCGTTGCTGCTGTTGTTGCTGGCCGGCGCCGCGATGCTGGCTGGCGCGGCGGCCTGGTGGCTGCAGCGGCCGCTGGCGCTGGCCACACCGGTGGTGGAGTTGTCGGTCGAGGCCGGCAGCACACCGCGTGAGGTGGCCGCCGCCTGGGTGCGTGCCGGTGTGCTCACCGAGCCCTGGGCGCTGTACCAGTGGTTTCGCTTCAGCGGCCAGGCCCGCCGCATCCGCGCCGGCAGCTACGCGCTGGAGCCCGGCATCACGCCACGCACGCTGCTGGACAAGATGGTGCAGGGCGACGAGGCTTTTGAGCGGGTGCGGCTGATCGAGGGCTGGACCTTCCGCCAGTTTCGCGCCGAGCTGGCGCGTGCGCCGCACCTCAAACCCAGCAGCGCCGGCCTGGCCGAGGCCGAGCTGATGGCCGCGATCGGCCAACCCGGCGTCGCGGCCGAGGGCCGGTTTTTTCCCGACACCTATGTCTACAGCCGGGGCGTCAGCGATTTGACGGTGCTGCGCCGCGCCGCCGCTGCGCAGCGCCAGCGGCTGCAATCGGCCTGGGCGGCGCGTGCCGCCGAGCTGCCGATCCAGAGCGCCGAGCAAGCGCTGGTGCTGGCATCCATCGTCGAGAAAGAAACCGGGCTGGCGGCCGACCGGGGCAAGATCGCCGGTGTGTTCATCAACCGGCTGCGCCTGGGCATGCCGCTGCAGACCGACCCCAGCGTGATCTACGGCCTGGGCCCGGCGTTTGACGGCAATCTGCGCAAACGCGATCTGCAGGCCGACACGCCGTACAACACCTACACCCGGGGCGGCCTGCCGCCAACGCCGATCGCGATGCCGGGCCTGGCGTCGCTGCGCGCCGCAGTGCAGCCCGAGGCCACCGCGGCGCTGTACTTTGTGGCGCGGGGTGATGGCAGCAGCGTTTTCAGCGACGACCTGGCCGCGCACAATCGTGCGGTGAACCAGTACCAGCGATCCCCAGCCGCTCGGCGCGAGGCCGGCGCCCCCCGCCGATGAACGCACCCGGCCGATTCATCACTTTTGAGGGCATCGACGGTGCCGGCAAGTCCTCGCACATCCAAACGCTGGCCGATTGGCTGCGCCAACGTGGCCATACCGTGTTGCTGACCCGCGAGCCCGGTGGCACGCCGTTGGCCGAAAGCCTGCGCGAGCTGTTTTTGCAACGCGAGATGGATGCGCTGACCGAGGCCTTGCTGGTATTTGCCGGCCGCCGCGACCATTTGCGCAGCCTGATCCAGCCGGCGCTGGCACGGGGCGATTGGGTGTTGTGTGACCGCTTCACCGATGCCACGTTTGCCTACCAGGGCGGTGGCCGGGGCTTTGATACCAGCGTGCTGGCGCAGTTGGAAACCTGGGTTCAGCAAGGGCTGCAGCCCGACTTGACCTTGTGGTTTGACCTGCCGCCGGCGGTGGCCGCACAGCGCCGCGCCGCCGTCCGCGCTGCCGACCGGCTGGAGCGTGAAGACCTGGGGTTTTTTCAGCGTGTCAGCGCGGCGTATGCCGCGCGGGCGCAATCCCAGGCCGGCCGCTTTGCCCGCATCGACGCCGATGCACTACGCGATGCGGTGTGGCTGCAGGTGCAGCAGGCCGTGCTGGCCCGGCCCTGGCGCTGACCCCATGGCCAAGGACTTGAATACCACGTTGCCGGTGGTGGTCGGCCCCGACGGCCGGCTGCCGCTGCCCTGGCTGGACGATGCCATCAACCGCGCGGCCCAACTGGCGCAAGCCCATGCACTGCTGATCCACGGCCCGGCCGGCGCCGGCCACCTGGCGCTGGGCCTGGTGCTGGCCCAGGCCAGCTTGTGTGAGCGCCCCGGCTTGACCGCAGCCGGTCCTTGTGGCACCTGCACCAGTTGCCACCTGGTGGCCACCCGGGTGCACCCTGATCTGCTGATCGTGCTGCCCGACCTGCTGCGGGTGCAACTCGATTGGGTCGACGATGACGACAGCAAGCTGCACAAGAGCGACACCAAACCCAGCAAGGACATCCGGATCGAGCAAGTGCGCGCGGCAATCGCCTGGGGCCAGCAAACCAGCGGGCGCGGCCGCGGCAAGGTGATGCTGGTGCATCCGGCAGATGCACTGAACACCCCTGCCGCCAATGCGCTGCTCAAAACCCTGGAAGAGCCACCCGGCCGGCTGCGCCTGCTGCTGACCAGCGCCGACCCCGAGCGCTTGCTGGCCACCGTGCGCAGCCGCTGCCAACGCCTGCGGCTGGACCTGCCCACCCCCGGGGCGGCGACGGCCTGGCTGCAGCAGCAAGGCCTGGCCGACGCCCCCGCGCTGCTGCAAGCGGCCGGTGGCAGCCCACTGGAAGCCTTGGCCTGGGGCCGGGACGGGCTGAGCGCGGCCTTGCTGGCCGAGCTGCCACGCCGGGTGGCGGCGGGCGATCCGGGCTTGCTGGTGGGCCGGCCCATCCCCCGGGTGGTTGATCTGCTGTTGCGCCTGGCGCACGACGCCCAAGTGCTGGCCGTGGGTGGCGAGCCCCGGTTTTTTGCCGCCGCGCAGATGCCGGCCGGCACCGACCTGGCGGCGCTGCGCACCTGGCAAGGCGTGCTGCTGCGCACCGCGCGCCATGACGAGCACCCGTGGAACGCCGGCCTGCTGATCGAATCGCTGGTGGCGCAGGCGGCACCCGTCTGGCCGCAACCGGCCGGGCGCAGCGCTGGGGCCGCGCGGGGTGGCGCTTCGCTACACTCGGCGCGATGAGCGACACCGTCAACGCCAGCCTGCCGCCAGCACCCCAAAGTGCCCGGCCCAGTGTGATCCAGCTTGTCTTTCGGGAGAAAGGCGCGCTGTTTGCCGCCTTCATCCCGATGTTCTTCGAGGGTGGCCTGTTTGTGCCAACCAACCGCAACTACCTGCTGGGCGAAGACCTGTACCTGCTGCTGTCGCTGCCGGAT
>JANOBL010000548.1:0-3464 GCA_031411635.1 Betaproteobacteria bacterium | reverse complement strand
GGGCGTGGCGCTGGCCCGCAGCGGCGCGCTGGACAAAGCGCTGCGCCACTTCAAGAGCGCCTGCCGCGCCGCGCCCAAGGTGTCGCTGTACTGGTTGAACCTGGCCAATCTGCAACGCCGGCTGCACCTGGAAGCAGCGGCACTGGCCAGTGCCCAGCGCGCATTTGCGCTGGACCGGCAATGCCGCACAAGCTGCCACCTGGCGGTGGAGTTGCTGCGCGGCCAGCACCAGCACGCCCAGGCCCTGGCCACGCTGGATGCACTGCGGCAAGACATCAGCCGCGATGTGCAGCATGGTTTGTTGCGCGGCTCGGTGCTGGCGGCGCTGGACCGGCCCACGCAAGCAGCCGCCGAGTTTTTGCAGGTGCTGGTGCTGCAGCCCGGCCAGGCCGATGCCTATATGCAGCTTGGCTTTGTGCTGGCGTCGCTGCGCCAGTACACCGAGGCGGCGGAGTGTTTCCGCGCCGTGGCCCAGGTGCACCCGGGCCAGACCGGCGCCGCTGTCTACGCGGCGCACTATGCCGCATGGGCCTGCGACTGGCGCGAGGCCGATGCCGATGCAGCGCGCCTGCAGGCGGCGCTGCAACGGCCACCCGCCGCTGCGGGCGGCACCGGCTTCAGCCCGTTCTGCCTGCTGGCAATGGATGACGACGTGGTGCTGCACCGCCAGGCCGCCCGGCTGGAGGCGCGCCGGCTGGCCAGCCAGATCCGCGCCCAGGCCGGCTGGACGGATGCTGCCTGCCAGCAGGCCGATGCGCCATGCTGCGGCCCGGCCAGCCACCCGCTGGCGGCGCAGGCGGCATGGGCCACACCGAGCGGCCGCTGCCGGGTGGGCCTGGTGTCGGCCGATTTCCGAACCCATGCCACCGGCATGCTGCTGGTGCAGACCCTGGAGCAGCTAGACCGCAGCCGCTTCGAGCTGTTTTTGTATTCGCACGGCGCCGACGACGGCACACCGCTGCGCCGCCGCATCGAGGCGGCAGCCGATCACTTTGTCGATTGCAGTGCGCTGAGCCTGCTGGCCCAGGCCCAGCGCATCCGCGACGACGGCGTCTTGATATTGATCGACATGAGCGGCTACACCACCGGCTCGCGGCTGGCGCTGTTTGCGCTGCGCCCGGCACCGGTGCAGGCGGTGTGGCTGGCCTACCCCGGCACGCTGGGCGCGCCCTGGGTGGATTACCTGATCGGCGATCCGGTGATCACGCCGCAGGCCCATGCGGCTGACTTTGACGAGCACCTGGTGCAGCTTCCGCTGTGTTACGAGCCCACCGACGAGCAGCGTGAGCATCCTGAGCCCACCGCCTCGCGCAGCGACCTGGGCCTGCCGGAAGAAGGTTTTGTCTACGCCTGCTTCAACCAGAGCTACAAGATCAGCGAGCCCCAGTTCTCGGCCTGGTGCCGGGTGCTGCAGCGTGTGCCTGGCAGTGTGCTGTGGCTGCTGGTGCCACAACCCGGCATCCAGGCCGCGCTGCTGCAGCGCGCCGCCGAGCGTGGCATCGCACCCGAGCGCATCGTGTTTGCGCCGTTTGTGCCCACCACCGAGCACCTGGCCCGGCTGCCGCTGGCCGATGTGTTTCTCGACACCTTTCCGTACGGCGCGCACACCACCTGCAGCGACGCGCTGTGGATGGGCCTGCCGGTGCTCACCCGCAGCGGCCGCAGTTTTGCGTCGCGCGTGGCGGCCAGCCTGCTGCACGCCGTGGGCCTGCCCGCGCTGGTGACCGACAACGCCGCCGACTACGAAGAACTGGCGGTGCGGCTGGCGTGCGACCGGGAGGCGCTGTGCGACATCCGCGACCATTTGTGGGACAACCGGCGTGATTTGCCGCTGTTTGACAACAGCCGTTTCAGCGCCGAGTTGGGTGAGGCGTTTGGGCGCATGGCAGGCCGCTGGCGGCAGGGCTTGGCGCCTGCGGTGTTGCCGGTTTTGGATTGAAGGCGCCGGCTGCGGGTGGTCCAACCAGCAAGCAACTGAGCGTGGAGCAGAAGGTGATCGACAGGCAGGTTCGGCTGACGATCTCGCGCGAGTTGGGGCGCGAGCGTGAGCAAATTTCAGCGGTCTATCTGGGGCGACAAGGTGTTCGCAGGCTACTCACGCTGCGGCCGCCGGGAGCGGCAGGCGGAAAACTTGGTCTATGCCGGCGTGACACTGAGCCGCAGCCCAACTGCATGTAGCACCTTGTGCACCGTGGCAATGGTCGGGTTCCCGTTCTCCGACAAGGCCTTGAACAACGTCTTCTCACCCAGCTCGGCCCGGCGTGCCACTTCGGCCATGCCATGCGCCTTGGCAACCTGGCGAAGCGCCAGTAGCAGCGCGGCAGGGTCGTCCATCTCGATCACGGCTTCCAGGTACGCGGCGGCCTCGACCGGGTCGCGCAGCGCAGCGTCGAGTGACTGGTCATAGCGCTTGTCACGTGCGTTCATGGTTCACCTCGTTTTCGCCAATCTTTCAGGTAGGCCACTGCCTGTTTGATCGCGGTGGCTTGTCCCGACTTGTCACTGCCACACAGCAAGAGCACGACGACCGGCCCCTGCCGGCTCAAATACACCCTGTACCCTGGCCCATGGTCGATTCGCAGTTCTTGCACGCCATCCTGCAAGGGCTTGAAGTCACCGAAGTTGCCGGCCTGCACCCGTGCCAGCCTCGCCCTGATTTGCGCCCTGGCCCGCATGTCGCGCAGTGCCGCAAGCACATTCCTCAAACGGCGCCCGTTGATCGGCAGTCAGGTAAGTGCGCAGCTCAATCACAATGGTACTCCAAAAGATACCATCGGGGGCGTGCAGCGTTCATCGAGATCACGCTGCCCATCCTGATTTCTGGATTTGCGCAGAAGGCGGCCCGGTCGTTCATCATCCGGCGCAGCACCGCGGTCAGGCTCATGTCCGACAACATGCCGCCACGGGGCGACGCGAACCCGAGTGCATTGCGGTCCTCGTGGGGCAGGGCGTTGAGGAGGGCCAGCGCTGCATCTTCGGGAATTGGCGACGGTATCGATGCCGTCCCTGACTTTGGCGCGCGCATGGCGCGCGGCTTCTCGGGCGCCGGCCAGCGAGATATCCGGGAACCCACCTGGACCCATGTTGCGTCGCTTGTCACCGACCTGAACACGTAGAACCCAACTGCGAGCGCCGCGCTGGTTGACCTGACGCACCAGGCCGGCAACGCCGCCGACGAAGTGAAGGCCAGGCGACCCCAGCCGGCTTACTGCAAGCGGTCCGATCTCTCTGGCCTTGCGTCCCATTGAGATCCTCCGCCGTTCTCCGTACCCATCATCGTACCCATCAATTCTGGTGCGATGAAAAGTTGCGCCGTGAAACGGTCGCGCGCAAAGAATTTGGCCGAAAGCCAGCATTCATGCGGTTTACAGAGGGGTTGGCGGGACGCCTTGAGACGACGTGAAACGTCGGTCTGGCGGAAGCGGTGTCCGCCTCCGCCGAATTTCAGGCTGACTCAGGACGTA
>JANOBL010000547.1:0-2601 GCA_031411635.1 Betaproteobacteria bacterium | reverse complement strand
CACCCTGCACTGCGCGACCAAGTGCTGGCCACCTGCATCAGGCTATGAAACCAGCACCGGCATCCGACCGCGCACTGATCGCATACATGCTGGAATGCCTGGCGCTGATCACTGACTACACCGGCCATGATCGCAGCCGGTTTGACAGTTCACGCATGGTGCAAGACGCCGTGATCCGCAACCTGCAGACCCTCACCGAATCCAGCCAGCGCCTGTCGGTCGGCATCAAGGACAGTGAACCCCAAGTGCCCTGGCGCGAACTGGCGGGCTTTCGCAACGTGCTGGTACACGGCTACCTGGGCATAGACCTGCAAGCGGTGTGGTCGGTTGTTGAGCAAGACCTACCCGGCTTGTCCCAAGCTTTGACGCGAATGGCGCAACGGGGCTGATGACCTGAGCCGCTCGTGACTTTTCTCTGCGGGTTGACGAATTTACGAGCCGCTCCGCAGCCTACCGAGACCACGAACTGCCCATATGCCCGAAGCCCAGAAGTTCAATACCCATGTGTGCCTGGTGTCTGCACAGGCAACGCCGAATTTGCTGCCGCTGCTTGACCCACACTGGCGGCCGCTGAAGGTGGTGCTGGCCACCAGTGAGGCAATGAAGCCGCAGTCAGAAGCAATGGCGGCTTTGTTGAGGACCAAAGGCATCCGGGTCGAGACGCTGCCACTGCGAGACGCCTACGACTACAGTGCGCTGTGTGACGATTTTCTCGGGTTCCTGGCGGCCAATGCTGATGAGTCAGTGGCACTGAACGTCACCGGAGGCACCAAGTTGATGGCGGTGGCGGCACAGGAGGTTTTTCGTGCCGATCATCGTGCGGCGTTTTACGTCAACATTGAAAACGACGAGATCGTTTTTCTCGGCGGCGGACACAGCGCACCCTTGCAGGCCAAGCTGAAGATCGCAGAGTCTCTGCGTGCGCATGGCTACACCACACAAGGGGCCGAGACGCCACAGATCAGCGCCAGGCAACGCGACCTTGCAGCGCGGTTGGTTGACCATGTGAGCACGGCTGGGCGCGCTTTGGGCCAGCTCAACAGCTTGGCCCAGCAGGCCAGGCTGGTACTGCAAATCAAGCTGACTGATGACCAGTTGGATTCGCGGGCATTGGCGCAAATGCTGGGCTTGTTTGCAGACGCCGGGCATGTGACACAGACCCGAGACATGTTGAAATTTGCTGACGAATCGTCGCGCGCCTTTGTCAATGGCGGCTGGCTGGAACTGCATTTGCTGCATGTGCTGAACGACCTGCGCGGCGCGCATTCGGGCATCACCGATGTCGCCCTCAACCTGCAGGTGGTCCATCCCGACGGACGGACAAAAAACGAGCTGGATGTCGCGTTCATGTACCGCAACACCCTGCACATCATTGAGTGCAAGACGGCCAATCTGGCCCAGACGGGCACCACCCACGACGACAAGGCAACCGAGGCGATTTACCGGATGGAATCGCTGCTCAAACTGGGCGGTCTGCGCACGCGCGGCATGATCGTCGACTATCGCGGTGCGTTTGCGACGTCGCAGGCCAACCGCAAGCGCGCGCAGTTGGCCCGGATTGAGGTTCTGAGCGCCGGCGAACTGAAAGACGCCAAAGGCCAGGTGGCGCGCCGCTGGATGGCCATGCAAGCTTGATCCACCCCGTGCGCTACCTGCTCAACACCCCCCTCCTGACCAGCTACGGCGACTATCGCTTCGACGGCCCACTGCCGCTGCGCATCGCCCGCGCTTTTGCGGCACAGCCCACCCAAAGCGCCATCGGTCACCGCGCCACCGCGCAGTTTTTGTCGCACCGCCTGGGCCGGCCCGTGCCCTGCCAGCGCAAGGCCATCCGCATGCAAGCCGGTGACCAGGCTCTGGTGCTGCGGCTGTTGCACCGCCTGCCCGAAGGCGCGGTGCTGGACGCCGCCGCACTGGCGGCCGCGCCGCATGAGTTTGGCCTGTTGGTCCGGTTGCGCTGACCGGCGCTGATCAACGCCACCCACCATGCCGCTGCCAGCCACTTTCCCGGTCACCCGCTACCGCTTGGACTTCATCACCGAGCAGCCCATCCATCTGCCTGAATATGCCGGCTCAGCGCTGCGTGGCGCGTTTGGCCATGCGCTGCGGCGTGCCGCCTGCGTCACGGGTCAAGACGACTGCAGCGCCTGTGCGCTGTACCGAAGCTGCCCCTATCCAGCGATCTTCGAGGCCCCACCGCCGCCCGACTACACGCGCCGCGTCTACAGCCAGGTGCCGCAACCGTTTGTGGTGGAACCGCCGCCCTGGGGCGAGCGGGCGCACGCCAGCGGCAGCGCGCTGCAGTTGCACACCGTGCTGATCGGGCCGGCGCTGCGGCAGTTGCCGCTGGTGCTGATGGCCTGGCGGCATGCGCTGCAACGCGGCCTGGGCCCGCAGCTTGGCACGGCCAGGCTGAGCCAGGTGTGGGCCGAAGGCAGCCACGAGCCGGTGCTGGCCAACCCCGGCGCCAGCCTGCGCCCGCACGCGCAAACCCTGGCGCTGCCACCGCCTGAGGCCGCACCGCCCACCGTGACGCTGGTCTTCGACACCCCGTTGCGCTTGCAGCGCAGTGGCCTGGTGCTGGGCCTGGCCCAGCTCACC
>JANOBL010000546.1:0-5509 GCA_031411635.1 Betaproteobacteria bacterium | reverse complement strand
GGTTACCGCATCACCTGGAGTGGCCAGTTCGAGAACCAGCAGCGCGCGGCGGCCAGGCTGGCGGTGGTGGTGCCGGTGGCGCTGGGGCTCATATTCCTGCTGCTCTACATCACCTTCGGATCGCTGCGCCAGTCGCTCCTGGTGTTTGCCAACATCCCCTTCGCCCTGATCGGCGGCGTGTTCGCCCTGGCGCTGGCGCGTGAATATCTTTCGGTGCCGGCCTCGGTGGGTTTCATCGCGCTGCTGGGCATCGCCGTGCTCAACGGCGTGGTGCTGGTCAGTTGCTTCAACCAGTTGCATGCCGAAGGGCTGGCGCTGCAAGACTGCGTGACCGAAGGCGCAAAGCGGCGCTTGCGGCCGGTGCTGATGACGGCGGCGATCACCGCCTTCGGCCTGATCCCGCTGCTGTTCGCCACCGGGCCGGGGTCGGAAATCCAGCGGCCACTGGCCATCGTGGTGATCGGCGGACTGACCAGCGCCACCGCGCTGACGTTGATCCTGCTGCCGATCCTGTACCTGCGGTTTGCGCACGCCAAGCCCGAACCCAAGCCACACCTGCCTGCCGTGAAGGCAACAAGCCATGCCTAAATCCTGTTTGACCCTGATCTGCCCGCGCGAGTTGGAAGAAAAACTGCTCGACACCTTGCTGACCAGCGTTGAAGACACAGTTTTCACCAGCACACCCACCTTCGGCCACGGCACCGCGCACGGGCGTTTGTCCAATGTGGAAAAGGTGCTGGGCCGCAGCCGATCGGTGCAGGTGCAAATCCTCACCACCGACGAAGAACTGGCGCCACTGATCGAACTGCTGGGCCAGCGCTTCAAAGGCACCGGTCTGCGTTACTGGGTCGTGGCGCTTTCCACCGACGGAGAAGTGGCATGAGGCACTGGCAGCGGCTGGTGGCCGGCATCGTCTTCAGCGCCTCGGCCGGGGCCGCGCTCACCGCGTCGGCGGCGGGCCGCGCGACACCGCCCGATCTGCCGCCCACCGACGTGGCGCGCCAGAGCATCGATCAGGACCCCGCCGTCGTCGAGGCCAGGCGCGCGCTGGATGCTGCCGGCCACGCTGCCGCCGCGCTGCGGGCCGGGCCGCATGAATGGACCACCCGGCTCGCCAGCCAGCGCCGCCGCTACGACAGCGGCGGCTCGTCGACCGAGTGGACGGTGGCGCTGGAGCGCACGATCCGCAGCGCTGGCAAGACGGCGATCGACGCCCAACTTGCCGACAACGAGTTGCTGATCGGACAGGCGCGTATCGGCGAGGCACGGCACGAGGCGGCGCGTGCGCTGGCCGACCGGTGGATCGCGGCGCTGGCGGCCGGCCGGCAGCGCGCGCTGTGGGCCGAGCAGTTGGGCTTCGCCCAGGCCAGCCTGCAAGCCGTGGAGAAGCGACGGCGCGCCGGTGACGCGTCGATGCTCGACCAGAACGCGGCGCACGCCGACCTGATCGAGGTGCGACAGCAGTTGAGTGCAGCAACAACCGCCGACGCCAAAGCAAAGGCCCGGCTCGCGGTTCGATTCCCGACGCTGAAGTACGAGGCCACGGCGCTGGCCGAGCCGGCCGCGCTGGACCTGGGCCTGGACCAGTGGCGGGAGCGCATCCTGGCCGAGAGCGATCCAATCAAGATCAGCGAAGGCCTGCTGAAAAAGGCCAGGCTTGGCGCCACCCGGGCCCGGGCCGACCGCATGCCCGATCCGACCGTTGGCGTGTACACCGCCTCCGAGGCGTTTCGCAGCGAACGCATCATCGGCCTGAGCCTGAGCATTCCGCTGTCCGGCAGTTACCGCAGCGAGCGCCTGCAACAGGCGCTGCAGGAGGCCGAAGCAGCACAGGCCCGGGTCGAGCGCCAGAAGCGCGAACAAGCGCTGGAGATCGTCGAAGCGTTTTTCGAAGCCAGCGGCGGCCTCGAACGCTGGCGCCTGGCTTCACAAGGCCTGTCGACCACGCTGGCAAGCGCAGGCATGACGCAAAAAGCCTACACACTGGGCGAGGCGGCGTTGCAGACACTGCTGCTGGCCCGCCGCCAGGCGCTGGACGCAGCGGCCGCGGCCGAGCAAGCGCGGGGCGAGGCCTTGCGCTGGCACTACCGATTGCTGATCGACGCACACCTGATCTGGGACTTGGCCGATGACTGACAGCCCCCGATGGCCCGCCCTGCGTGGCGGGCTGATCGCCTTGACGGCCGCCGTGCTGTTTGGCGTCAGCACACCGCTGGTGCAGCGCTTCGGTGTTGGCATCGGCAGCTTTACCACGGCGGCCCTGCTGTACGCCGGTGCGGCATTGATAGGCGCGCTGCTGCGCCAGCCGGTTGAGCGGGAGGCGCGCATCCAGCGCCGCGACCTGTCCCGCTTGACGCTGATGGCACTCTTTGGTGCGGTCATCGGCCCGGTTGCACTGGCCTGGGGGCTGCAACGCACCAGCGGTGCCAGCGCTTCGCTGATGTTGACGCTGGAGGCCGTGTTCACGGCTGTGCTGGCGCGGTGGTGGTACCACGAGACCCTCGACCGCCGGGTCATCCTGGCGCTGCTGCTGCTGACGCTGGGCGGCATGGTGCTGGTGCTCGACCGTGCAAACGCCACCACCGATGGCGCAAGCCAGATGCTGGGCTTGCTGGCGGTGATGGCGGCCACGGCCACCTGGGGGGTGGACAACACCTTGTCGCGCGGCGTGGCCGACCGCGACCCCGGCCAGGTCGTGATGTTCAAGGGTGCGCTGGGTGCCAGCGCCACCACGCTGGTTGCGCTGCTGCTTGGCGAGCCCCTGCCGGGCTTGTGGCCCACGCTGGCCTTGCTGGCGGTGGGCGCCACCGGCTACGGCTTGAGCCTGCGTTTTTATCTGCTGGCCCAGCGGGCGTTTGGCGCCGCGCGCACCGGATCGGTGTTTGCGTTTGCCCCCTTTGTCGGTGCGCTGCTGGCCTATGTGCTGGGTGAGCGCAGCGGCAGCGCCTGGCTGCTGACCGGTGCGATGCTGATGGCATCGGGCATCCTGCTGCATCTTGCGGAAAGCCACGGGCACGAACACCAGCACGATGCGCTGGAACATGAACATGCCCACCGCCATGATGATGGCCACCATGACGGGCACCACGGCCACCCCGATGAAGCGCCATCCACCGAGACCCACAGCCACTGGCACCGGCATGCACCGATGCGCCATGCGCACGCCCATGTACCCGACGAGCACCACGGGCATCGGCACTGAAACCGCCGGGCTTGCACGCGCGTTGCTGCCCGCCGTTGCTACCCGGTCGGCAGGGCCCAGGCCCGATGCGTGGTGTTGTGTACCGGCCTGGCAGACTGTGCGAAGCCCCGGTCAAAACCGCCGGCCGGCCGACAAACGCCAGGCGTCCTGGGCCGAGAAGTTCTGCTTCGGGTCGCGTGCCAAACGGCCGAACCAGGCCGCGCCGTCCAGCCCCAGGCTCCAGCCCCAGGCATTCACCGGCCCGCTGTCGCCCAGGCCTTGTTTGTGCAGCAGGTCGGCACTCAGCCGCAGCCCGGTCGGCAGTGGCCAGCGCACGGTCAGGTGATGGTGCTGCTGGCCGCTGCCCAGCCGGTCGTCGGCGATCACCGACAGCGCAGCCTGGCGGCCGCCTTCGCCCGACCAACCCAGCGCCAAAGTCAGCGCGTCGTTGGGGTCGAAGTTGAGGTTGGCATAGGGTTTGAGATTGGTGCGGCCGATGCCGACCTGGGCGTAAAACGGCGCCCCGACTTGCAGGCCCAGGCTGCCGCCGACAAAACCGCCGCTGGCCGCCTGCAGCGACGGCAGCAGTTGCAGCGGCGCGCCGGCCAACGGCGGCAAGCCCAGTGCTTCGTCCCAGCCGACGCGCCATTGCTGGCCGATGCCGCCCTGCTGGTAAACACCCAGCCACAGCGTGCGGCCATCGCGCCGCCAGCGCAGGTTCAGGTCGGTGCCGGTGCCGGCGCTGCCAAGTTGGTAACGCCCCAGCGTCAGCTTGACTTCAGCCGCGCCGGCATCACCCTCGGCCGCTGGCGCGGACGCCGCCAGGCCAGCCAGCAGCGCAACCGCCACACCGCGGCAGGCAACGGCTGTCATGTCAACAACTCGGGGGGTTTCAGCGTGCCAGCACCAGCCGCATCGTTGCGCGCCGCCCAGGCATACAAGGTGGGCAGCACCAGAAGGGTCAGCAGCGTGGCCGACACCAATCCACCGATCACCACCACCGCCAACGGGCGCTGGGTCTCGGCGCCGATGGCATGGCTCAAGGCCATCGGCAGCAGGCCCAGCATTGCCAGCATCGCCGTCATCAGCACGGTGCGCAGCCGCGTCAGGCTGCCCTGCATCACCGCGTCGTGCAGGCCCATGCCACTCTCGCGAAGCTGGTTGTAATACGTCACCATCACCACCCCGTTGAGCACCGCCTGGCCAAACAGCGCGATGAAGCCTATTGCCGCCGACACCGACAACGGGATGCCGGTCAAGGCCAGCGCTACGATGCCGCCAATCATCGCAAACGGGATGTTGGCGATGATCAGCAAGGCGCTGCGAAAGCTCTTGAAGGCATCGAACAGCAGCAGAAAAATCACCAGGATAGACAGCGGCACCACCCAGGACAGCCGCTTCATCGCACGCTGCTGGTTCTCGAACTCACCCGACCAGATCACCTCGTAGCCTTGCGGCAGCTTCAGCTCGCGCGCGGCGGCGGCCTGCAGATCAGCCACCACCGAGCCCATGTCGCGGTCGCGGATGAAGATGCCTACCGCCGCCACACGCTGGCCGTTTTCGCGCGCGATGTTCATCGCGCCGCTGGTCTGGCTGAGCTGGGCCACCTGGCCCAGCGGCACCTGGGCGCCCGACGGGGCGCCGATCAGCAGCCGCGGCAGCGCGTCCAGGCTGCGCTGGCCGGCAGCCAGCCGCATCACCACCGAAAAATGGCGCTCGCCCTCCCACAGCTCGGAGGTCTGCTTGCCGGCCACCGCGGTCTCGATCGCGTCCTGGATGTCGCCGACGTTGAGGCCGAAGCGCGCTGCCGCATCGCGGTCGATGTCGATCTTGAGCTGCGGCAACTGGCCGTCGCGGTCGATGAAGGCCCGCGTCACGCCCCGGGTGGCACGCGCCAGGCCAACCACCTTGTTGGCCAGCTTGCCCAGCTCGGCCAGGTCGTCGCCCTTGACCTTGACGACGATCTGGCCGTCGATCTGCGAGATGCTTTCCAGCACGTTGTCGCGGATCGGCTGCGAGAACGAAACATCGATGCCGGGCAGCTTGCTGCAGGCCTCGTCCATCGCGTCGATGATCTTCGCCTTGGTGATGCCCGGCCGCCATTGTTCTTCGGGCTTGAGTTCGACAAAGGCCTCGAAGCCGTTGAAGATCTTCGGGTCGGTACCGTCGTCGGGCCGGCCCACCTTGCTGACCACCGTCACCACCTCGGGCACCTGGCGCAACTGGGCGCGGATGCGCGACGCGGTCTGCTTGGCCTCCTCGGGCGAGACCGAGGCCGGCAAAGTGGCATTGACCCAGATCGTGCCCTCGTCCAGCTCGGGCAGAAAC
>JANOBL010000545.1:0-1886 GCA_031411635.1 Betaproteobacteria bacterium | reverse complement strand
CAGCGATCCGCAGTTCAGCGTGGCCGGCATCGTCTGGAAAGTGATCCTCAACCTGCTGGGCCGGGCCTTGACCGCGCCGTTTTCGCTGCTGTTTGGCGGCAGCAGCAGCACCGACATGAGCCTGGTGGAATTTGTGCCCGGCACCAACCGCCTGGCCGAGGCCGCGCAAGCCACGCTGGCCAGCGTGGCCCAGGCGCTGCTGGACCGGCCGGCGCTGATGATGACCGTGGCCGGCGCCGCCGACCCGGCCGCCGAGCGCGAGGCCTTGCAGCGTGCACTGCTGGACGAGCGCTTGTTGGCCGAGGCACGGCTGGAGCGGCTGCGTGCGGCCGCGCCAGCCGTTGCGGGATCGGCGGCATCGGCGGCATCGGCGGCCGCTCTACCCGCTCTACCCGCTCCACCTGCGCTGCCGGCATCGGCCGGCACGCCGCGCGAGCCAACACCCGCCGAAGTCGAAACCCGGCTGCTGGCGCGCATCGCCGTCAGCGAAGACACCGCGCGTGAGCTGGCGCTGCAGCGTGGCCTGGCGGTGCGCGATGCGCTGATTGCACGCAGCCCGCCCAGTGACCGGCTGTTTTTGGCGGCACCCAGGCTGCGGGCGTCGGGCGAAGACGACAAACCCTGGACGCCCCGGGTTGAGCTGACGCTGTCCACCCGGTAGTTGCGCGGTCGGCGACCGGCCGGGCCTCCCTGAATTTGTGCAGGCCCGATGTGGACGTGGGATTGCGCGTAGCGCACACACCGTTAAGCTGGTCCCCCAATCAACCGGCAATCCGCATGGCGCAAACCATCCTGACCGTCGTCGCCGAGGTTCAACCCGCCAGCGCCGACGCACTGCGTGCACTGCTGGCCACACTCACCGCGCGCCAAGAAGCCAAACCGCAGCCCGAAGCCCAGGCCTACGACGCATTGCGCAGCGCCGTGCCGCTGCTGCATTTCATGTCGATCACCGTGGCCAGTGACGACCAATACGACCCGGTGCTGGTGATCGAGGCCAATTTTGACGGCGCGCCCGCGCCGTTCTGGGCCCAGCTCGAAGTGGCCATCGGTGCCGATCTGCGCGCCATGTTGCGGCTGTGCAAGCGCCCGCGCGACGACCGGGCCGAACTGTTCGATGCCACCGTGCGGCCGGGCTCAAGCGCAGCGCTGGCGCCGCTGCTACAGGTTTTGACGGTGTTGCCAGCGGTGCAGCACCAGGGCAACCGGGGCCTGGACCGGGGCCGCATCCTGGCCGAGGGCAAGCTGTTTGCCGCCTTGCAAGACCAAATCGACCGCACGCCCACGCTGGCCAACCAATCCGCCACCGCGATCCACCAGCAGCTCCGCGCCGCGCTGCTGCCGCAATTCGACTGGCTGGCCGCAGCGGCGCCGGCCCGCATCACGCGCGGCGAAAACATCGCCGATTGGGCGCGTGGCATTGGCTTTGTGCTGCTATTGCTGCTGGGCTTTGTTGTCACCGGCTACCTGTTGATGAAGTTGGCCGGTGTGCTGCTGGGCGGGCTGGCGCCGATACAGGCTTTGTCAACCCACTGGGCCAGCCTGCACTGGCTGCTCAAAGCCGGCTTGTTGACCTTGCTGGGCCTGCTCGCCACGGTGCCACCGGCGCTGCTGCGCTTGCGCCGGCTGGAGCGCAGCGATGCCACCACCGACGCCCCCCGGCAAGACGAGGCCGCGCTGCGCGAGATGGCTCGCAGCGAAGACTTCATCACGCAAAACCACATGATCTCGATCGTGCATGTCAAACCCGGCATGCTGCGCATGCTGCTGGCGCGGCTGGCGCTGCGCGCCTTGGGCCTGCTGCTGCGCATCACCGCGCGCAACGGCTACCTGGCCAGCATGCGCACCATCCACTTTGCGCATTGGGCCTTGCTGGACAACGGCGGGCG
>JANOBL010000544.1:0-3763 GCA_031411635.1 Betaproteobacteria bacterium | reverse complement strand
CGACCAGCGGCTGACCAGCCGCTTCGACGCCGGCCTGACGGTGGCCATCGAGCCGCCCGAGCTCGAGATGCGCGTGGCCATCCTTCAGCGCAAGGCGCTGGCCGAGGGCAGCGAGATGCCCGAGGACGTGGCCTTCTTCATTGCCAAGAACGTGCGCGCCAACGTGCGCGAGCTGGAAGGCGCGCTGCGCAAGGTGCTGGCTTACAGCCGGTTCAGCCACAAGGACATCAACATCAACCTGGCGCGCGAGGCGCTGAAGGATTTGCTGTCGATCCAGAACCGGCAGATCAGCGTCGAGAACATCCAGAAGACGGTGGCCGATTTCTACAAGATCAAGATCGCCGACATGTACAGCAAGAAGCGCCCGGCCAGCATTGCCAAGCCGCGCCAGATCGCGATGTACCTGGCCAAGGAGATGACGCAAAAAAGCCTGCCCGAGATCGGTGAGCTGTTTGGCGGCCGCGACCACACCACGGTGCTGCACGCGGTGCGCAAGATCGGCGGCGACCGCACCAAGGACAGTGAACTGAACCAGCAATTGCATGTGCTGGAACAGACCTTGAAAGGCTGAGGGTGGTGCAAACCCACGCTCTTTTCGGCACCCCGTTGTTGCCGCCGTGTCAAGGCACAGTGTTGTGGACAACATTTGAACAAGACCCAAGCTGTCCACAGGCCTGACCGGATGCCAAAAGTTGTTGTCGGTCAACTGCCTCGCTCAAGGGCCCCGGCGCACAGGGTTCAGCCCGGCGTAAAGCGTTGAAAAGGCAGGCGAAAATAGCGTTGTTCACAGATTACCCTGCTCTCTACTAGAACTACCAGGTTCAAAGAGGAAGACATGATTGTTTTAAAAGCGCCGCAACAAAAATTGCTCGAGGCCTTGCAAAGCGTGGCCGGCATCGTTGAACGCCGCCACACCTTGCCGATCCTGGCCAATGTGTTGATGAAGAAAACCGGCGATGAGATCGAGTTCACCACCAGCGATCTGGAGATCCAGGTGCGCACCAACGCCACGCTGGGCGGCGACGAGGGCAACTTCGCCACCACGGTGGGCGCACGCAAGCTGATCGACATCCTGCGCAGCCTGCCCAACGACCAGGTGGTCACCTTGTCGGCGGCGCAAAACAAGTTGACCTTGACCGGTGGCAAAAGCCGTTTCACGTTGCAGACCCTGCCGTCGGACGACTTTCCGCTGGTCAACGAAGCGGCGGATTTTGGGCCTGCGTTCTCGGTGCCGCAAAAGACGCTGAAGACGCTGATCAACCAGGTGCACTTTGCGATGGCGGTGCACGACATCCGCTACTACCTGAACGGCATCCTGTTCGTGGCCGAAGGCAAGCAGTTGAGCCTGGTGGCCACCGATGGCCACCGGCTGGGCCTGGCCCAATCGCAGCTTGAAACCGACATCCCGAAGCAGGAGGTGATCCTGCCGCGCAAGACGGTATTGGAGTTGCAGCGTCTGCTGAAAGACGAAGACACGGCGATTGAAATGCGCTTTGCCGGCAACCAGGCACGCTTCAATTTTTCGGGCATGGAGTTCGTCACCAAGCTGGTTGAGGGCAAGTTTCCCGACTACAACCGGGTGATCCCGAAGAACCACAAAAACGCGGTGATCCTGGGCCGCGCCGGTCTGCTGGCCAGCCTGCAGCGTGCGGCCATTCTGACGAGTGAAAAGTTCAAAGGCGTGCGGGTCAACATCGAGCCCGGCACCTTGCGCATCGCCAGCAGCAATGCCGAGCAGGAAGAGGCCAAGGAAGAGATCGAGATCGACTACAACGGTGATTCGATCGAGGTCGGTTTCAACGTCACCTACCTGATGGATGCGCTGTCCAACATCCCGCACGAGATGGTCAAGATCGAGCTGCAGGACGGCAATGCCAGCGCGCTGATCACCGTACCCGAGCAGACCGGCTTCAAGTACGTGGTGATGCCGATGCGCATTTAGCGCGCTGCATGGCCAGACAACACAGCGGGCCGCGAGCCCGCTTCAGCGTTTTAAAGGGCCGTTGATTGATGGCCGGCCTACCTCGGAAAGAGCTTCTGATGACCGAATCCACCCCGCCCAAAGACCCCCACGCCGGCCCGGTTGCAGGCAGCGGCGTGACCCAGCGTGACCTGCCGTCCGCCGAGGGCTATGTGGCCTCTACCGGCGCCGAGGCCTCGGTGGCCTATGGCGAGGGCGACATCCAGATCCTGGAAGGCCTGGAGGCGGTGCGCAAGCGCCCTGGCATGTACATCGGCGATACCAGCGACGGCACTGGCTTGCACCACCTGGTGTTCGAGGTGGTGGACAACTCGATCGACGAATCACTGGCCGGCCATTGCGACGACATCATCGTGACGATCCACAGCGACAACAGCATCAGCGTGATCGACAACGGCCGCGGCATTCCCACTGGCGTCAAGATGGACGACAAGCACGAGCCCAAACGCAGTGCGGCCGAGATTGCGCTGACCGAGCTGCATGCCGGTGGCAAATTCAACCAGAACAGCTACAAGGTTTCGGGCGGCCTGCACGGCGTGGGTGTGAGCTGCGTCAACGCACTGAGCAAGACGCTGCGGCTGACGGTGCGCCGCGAGGGCCTGGTGCATTACATGGACTTTGCCAAGGGCATTCCGCAAGACGGTTTGATCGAACAACGCGATGGCTTTGACGTGCGCCCGTTGCGCATCAGCGGCGAGACCGAAAAGCGTGGCACGGAAGTGCACTTCTCGCCCGACGAGACGATCTTCAGCCATGTCGATTTTCATTACGACGTGTTGGCAAAACGTCTGCGTGAGTTGAGTTTTTTGAACAACGGGGTGCGCATCCGTCTGGTGGACGAGCGCAACAACAAGGAAGAAGACTTTGCCTTTGCCGGCGGCGTAAAAGGCTTTGTCGAGTTCATCAACAAGGGCAAGAAGGTGTTGCACCCCAACATCTTTCATGCGGCGGGTGACAAGGTCAGTGACCAGGGCACCAATGTCGGCGTTGAAGTGGCGATGCAGTGGAACGACGGCTACAACGAAAACGTGCTGTGCTTCACCAATAACATCCCGCAGCGCGATGGTGGTACGCACCTCACCGGCCTGCGCGCTGCGATGACGCGGGTGATCAACAAGTACATCGACGATACCGAGCTGGCCAAGAAGGCCAAGGTGGAAATTGCCGGCGACGACATGCGCGAAGGCCTGGCCTGCATCGTCAGCATCAAGGTGCCCGAGCCCAAGTTTTCAAGCCAGACCAAGGACAAGCTCGTCTCAAGTGAAGTACGCGGCCCGGTGGAAGAGATCGTCAGCAAGCTGCTGACAGATTGGCTGCAAGAGCACCCGATCGATGCCAAGATCATCTGCGGCAAGATCGTCGAGGCCGCGCGTGCCCGTGAGGCTGCCCGCAAAGCCCGCGAGATGACCCGCCGCAAAGGTGTGCTGGACGGCATGGGCCTGCCTGGCAAGCTGGCCGATTGCCAGGAGAAAGACCCGGCGCTGTGCGAGATCTACATCGTCGAGGGCGACAGTGCCGGTGGCAGTGCCAAGCAGGGCCGGGACCGCAAGTTCCAGGCGATCCTGCCCTTGCGCGGCAAGATATTGAACGTTGAAAAAGCACGCTACGAAAAGCTGTTGTCCAGCGACAGCATCGTCACCTTGATCACCGCGCTGGGCACCAGCATCGGCAGCGAAGAATTCAACATCGACAAGCTGCGCTACCACCGCATCATCATCATGACCGACGCCGATGTGGACGGCGCCCACATCCGCACGCTGCTGCTGACCTTCTTCTACCGCC
>JANOBL010000543.1:0-3440 GCA_031411635.1 Betaproteobacteria bacterium | reverse complement strand
GCTCCTGCCGCAAATGGCGCACCAGTTGCACCGCCTGCGCAGCCGGAAACTCCCCCGCAAAGCGCTGCAGCGCGCGATGCGGCTTGTCATCACCCAGCTTGCACTCGATCAGGTGCGTCAGCGCGCCGTCGCGTGACAGCGCAAAGTCCACCTCGGCGCCATCCTTGGTGCGCAGATAGTGCAGGCCGGTGGCCTGGCCCAGGGCGTCGGTGTGGAACTGCACCTGCTTGAGCAGCATCGCGGCCACGGCGTTTTCCAGCCGGATGCCCTCGTCACCCCGCACCAGGCCTGTGTCATAAAAGTAAACCTTGGGCGACTGCAGGATGGCGCGTGCAATGTTGTGGTGCCAGGGCTGCACGGTGAAGACGATGAACAAGGCCTGCAGGATGTCGAGGTAGCGCTTCAGCGTGGTGGGCGACACAGCCAGATCGCGTGCGATGGACGCCAAGGACAGCGGTGAGCCCACACGCTCGCGCAGCAGATCGACAAACAACCGCATCGTGCCGATCTCCTGCACCCGGGAGAACTCCAGCACGTCCTCGCGCACCAGGTCGGTGATGTATTGCTTGCGCCAGCGGTCGGCCTGAACCGGGTCATCGGCCAGGCAGGGCTCCGGGAAGCCGCCGCGCGCCAGCAAGCGGTCCAGCGCGTCGTCGGGCTGGGCCTGCTGCTGCTCGCACCACTCGCGCACCGAGATCGGGTGCAGCCGGTAGGCAAAGTAGCGCCCAGCCAGCGACTCGCCGCTCTGGCGAAAGGTCTCCATCCGTGCGCTGCCGGTCACCAGCAGCGCCTGCCGCGGCGAGCGGCCGTCCACCACGCCCTTGAGCCAGGCCTTCCAGCCCGGCATCTTGTGGATCTCGTCCATCACCAGCAAGCGGCTGCGCGGCAACCAGCTTTGGCGCTGCAACACGGCCCGGTCGGCGGCCACATCCCAGTTCAGGTACTGCGCGGGCTGAAGCCCCTGCATCAACTGGCGCGCCAGCGTTGTTTTGCCCACCTGTCGCGGGCCGGTGACGACCACCAGTTTGCGGTCCAGGTCGGCCAGGACTCGGTCATCCAGGTAACGATGCATTCGACCATATTATCTAAAAATGGAAGAAAGTCGCGGCTATTTTGCAGTTACAAGGCCAATGGTCGGCACAACGGTCTGACAGGCGAGCAACAGCAGCGCGGCCTGCAGATCCGCGCCGCCGTCCCCTGGGCGAGGGGTGCCGTCCCGGCAAACGCCCGCCCGGCCCGGATAATGCGCCGATGCCGGATGCGCCCACCACGGAACCCGCCACCCCCGCCCAACGCCTGGCGCGCCGCGCCTGGACGCTGCTGCTGACCGACACCGACAGCGCCATCACCAGCGCCAACCGCGCGCTGCTGCTGGCCCAGCAAACCGGGGATGTGCCCGCCGAGGCCCGTGCCCGCATCGCCCGGGGTTTTCATTGGCAGTACTACGGCACGCTGGCCCAGGCCGCCGACGAGTTGCGCCACGCCAGTGCCTTGTTTGAATCGCTGGGCGACCGTGCCGGCAGCCTGCTGGCCACCGTGGGCCTGGCGCGCACCGTGTGGCGTGGTGGCCAGTACCGCAGCGCCGTGGAGTTGCTGCTGCCGCTGCGCGACGAAGGCCTGCGTGTGCTGCACCACCAGGACCGGGCACTGCTGCTCAATGCCATCGCCGGTTGTTATTCATCGCTGGGCCAGTCCGAACAAGCCATCGCCTACATGCACGAGGCGCTGCGCGATGCCGGCCCGCGCCGCGGCCATGGTTTTGACGCGGTGCTGCATTGCAACCTGGCCAATGAGCTGACCCAGCTTGGCGATTGTGAGCAGGCGCTGCGCCACATCGGCCAGGGGCTGTCGCGCTGCGAGGCCACGCGCAACCACTTTTTACGCAGTGCACTGCTGATCAACCGCATCATCACCTTGACCGATCTGGGCCGCGCCGCTGAAGGCCTGCCCGATATCGAGCAGGTGTTGTCCTGGCCCACCGACGCCTCGGGCCGGGGCGGCAATGCCTGCCACTTTGAATCGATGGCGATTGCCGCGCTGGCGGCGGGCGAGTTGACCATGGGCCAACGGTTGATAGGCCTGTCGCTGCAAGGGCCGGCGCTGGCGCTGCCTGATGAGCAGGTGGAGCGCGCAGTGGCACAAGCCCTGCTGGCCCGGTTGCAAGGCCAACACGCCCAGGCGCTGGTGCACCTGGCAGCCCTGCGGCCGCTGGTGGCCGACCAGCGCGTGGAAGGCCTGAGCCTGCGTGTGCGTTGCCAGTTTTTTCAGCAAGCGTCGGCCCAGCATGCGGCTGCCGGCAACACCGCAGCCGCGCTGGCCGATCTGCAGGCCTGGCAGGCGCTGCACCGGCAGCAAGACAGCCAGGCGCACAGTGCGCACTACCAATCGGCCGCGCTGCAATCCGAGCTGCTGCGATTGACCCACCGGTTGCAGGACAGCCAGGCCAAACGCCGCGCCACCGAGCGCTCCCGCGCCCAGTTGTCGGCGATCAATCACGAGTTGGCGCGCAAGATTGCGGAGGTGCAAGCGCTGCAGGAGGCGCTGCGCCAGCAAGCCACGATCGATGTGCTGACCGGCCTGCACAACCGCCGCCACCTGAACGAGGTGTTGCCCACGCAGTTGGCGATCGCGCAGCGCTCGGGCACACCGCTGGCGGTGGTGCTGATTGATCTGGACCATTTCAAGGCCATCAACGATGCGCACGGCCATCCGGCCGGTGACGAGGTGCTGGCCGGTTTTGGCCAGTTGCTGGCCAGCAGCCTGCGCAAAAGCGACCTGGCCTGCCGCTATGGCGGCGAGGAGTTTTGCCTGCTGATGCCGCGCTCCACCGCTGCCGCCGCCCGGCGCAAGGTGCAGGTGCTGCTGCGGCGCTGGCGCCAGACCGGCTTTCATCTGGGTGGCACACTCAGCCTGGGCCACAGCTTTTCGGCCGGCGTGACCGACAGCAGCGATGCCAGCGCCACGCCCGAGCTGTTGCTCAATAGCGCCGACCAGGCCTTGCTGATGGCCAAACAGAGCGGCCGCAACCGCGTGCTGCTGGCGGGCGAAACGCTCAAGCTGGTGGCCTGATCCATCTTGCAACGGACATCCCTCAACGGAGTTACCCACGATGACAACACCCCCCGCGCTGGCCGCCTGGCACCATGTGGTGCAGCACCGCGACATGGCCGCGCTGGGCCGCTTGCTGGCCGATGACGTGGTGTTCCACTCCCCCGTGGTGCACACACCGCAGCGCGGCAAGGCCATCACCTTCCAGTACCTGCTGGGTGCGATGCAGGTGCTGAACACGCCGCAGTTTCGCTACGAGCGCGAGATCGTCGGTGTGCACGATGCGGTGCTGGAGTTCAGCAGCGAGATCGATGGCATCCAGATCAACGGCATCGACCTGATCCGCTGGAACGACGCCGGCCAGATCATCGACTTCAAGGTGATGGTGCGGC
>JANOBL010000542.1:0-4330 GCA_031411635.1 Betaproteobacteria bacterium | reverse complement strand
GCTGCCCGACACGCCGCTGACCGGCCGCTTTGACCGCAAGCTGAAACCGGTGAACCTGGGCCAGGGGCTGGAAGTGATCGCCGATGCCAAGGATGAAGAAGCCGCGCGCCGGCTGAGGATGCTGGAGGCCCGATGAAAATCGCCGATGACTGCGTGGTCAACGAAACCCGCGCCTGGGTGGACCGGGCGGTGATAGGACTGAACCTGTGCCCGTTTGCCAAGGCGCCGCAGGTCAAGGGCCTGGTTCGCTATGTGGTAAGCAGCGCCACCGACCCGGCCGCACTGCTGGCCGACCTGATCACCGAGCTGGAGCGCCTGGCCGAAAGCCGGGCCGAGCAACTGGAAACCACCTTGCTGATCCACCCGCAGGTGCTGGCCGACTTTGCCGAGTACAACGATTTTCTGGCACTGGCCGAGGCCACGGTGCAAGAGCTGGACCTGGACGGCGTGCTGCAAGTGGCCAGCTTTCACCCGCAATACCAGTTTGAGGGCAGCGAGCCAGGCGACGTGAGCAACGCCACCAACCAATCGCCCTACCCCACGCTGCACCTGCTGCGCGAAGAAAGCATTGACCGCGCGGTCGAGGCCTTTCCGGAAGCCGAGACGATTTACGAGACCAACATCGCCACGCTGGAGCGGCTGGGCGCCGACGGTTGGGCCGCGCTGCAGCAGCAATGCCGCGACGACGCGGCGGCCACCACCCGCAAGCTCTGACCACCCAGCCCTGGCGCGCAGCCGCCGCTACTTGGCCCAGCGCTTCTCAAAGTCCCAGACCGGCTGAAACCCGATCAGCCGGCAAAACTCCATGAAATCAAACATCGCCAGCCCGGGCGTCTGGCTCAGGCCCTGGGTTTTGAGCGTGCGCAGCGCCGTCTCCATCGCCGCAGCGGCCACCAGGCTGGTCATCAATGGGTAGATGGCCAGCGCATAGCCGATGTCTTTCAGCGCGGCGGCCGGCAGGATGGGTGTCTTGCCACCATCGGCCATGTTGGCCAGCATCGGTTTGTTGAACGCGGCACAGGCGGTGCGCATCTCGTCCTCGGATTGCGGCGCCTCAAAAAGCACGATGTCGGCACCGGCCTTGTCGCAGGCCTCCAGCCGGCGCAGCGCGGCATCCACCCCGTCGCCGGCCCGCGCATCGGTGCGGGCGATGATCAAGAAGTTGTCCTTGTCCTCGCGGGTTTCAACGGCAACCCGGATCAAACTTCAGCCCGGCGCAGCAGTACTGAGGATATCGGTGTCGTAGCGCATGACTCAGCGTGAAACGCTCGCTGTTGTCGGCAAAGCGCTTTTTGTGTCGCCATTCGCGTTGCCCCTCACCAGCTTGAGTATCGGGAGCACCTGATCGAGGGTAACGCCCGCTTCACGCGCCGACCAGGCCACGAATTGGTCGGGTCGGACCAGCACCAACCTGGCCTCGTAACGCGCCGCTTGGTCTTCCGCGCTGGCTTCAACGATCGTCAATGGCATGTTCAGCGCGCTTGCAGCATCCCGGAATACCTCAATCGCGTCGGGATGCGCCCCAAGTGCCAACAGCGTGAAGCCGGGGCCCAGCGCCTGGAACACAGGCACGCCCGAGCCCAGCACGGCGGGCGCGAGGTGATGGCCGGCCCTGGCCTCAAAGCGGTGTGATCCCTTGGCGCTGCTGACACCGCGCTCGCCGCTGCCGCGCCACACCACCGGCGATCCTTCGTAATGGGGCTCGAAGGCATGCACTTCGCCAACCGCGCCCTGTGCCCGCGCCTGCAAAGCCTGCTCAAACGCGGCCAGGTCGCGCTCCGGGCTGAAGCAAGCCAGAAAGTCGCGGTCAGTCTCGATCGCCTTGGCAATGAAATCGTCCATGGTCGACTTGAACAGCGGCCGGCGCTCGGCGTCATACGAATCAAGCAGCTTGGCACCGCCCCAGCCCTGCAACACGGCGGCCAGCTTCCACCCCAGGTTGCGCGCGTCCTCCAGGCCG
The DNA here is from genome assembly GCA_031411635.1 of Betaproteobacteria bacterium. GTDB lineage: Bacteria > Pseudomonadota > Gammaproteobacteria > Burkholderiales > Burkholderiaceae_C > Pseudaquabacterium. The sequence goes on along the minus strand of JANOBL010000542.1, from coordinate 2,370 downwards.
GCATTGACGCCGTAGCCGCCGTAAGGGGGATGGCTGTGTGCCGCGTCGCCCGCGATGAAAATGCGCCCCGCACGGTAGCCGTCGGCAATGGCAAACCGCAGGTCCCAGAAGCCGATGTGCTCGAACTCGACCTCGAAGGCTGCGCCGACGGCCTCATGCAGATAGGCGCGAAAGTCGAAGTTGTCAGCCGTGGTGCCGGGCGGCACCGGGGCATGGAAGAACCAGGTGTTGCCCAGATCGACCCGGCCGAAGAACTTCCAGTAGCCCTTGAGTGCCGGATGCAATACGTTGTAGAACGACTTGCCGGGGTAACGCTTGAGCAACTCGTGCAGTTGCGGCGAGCGGAAGACCAGCAGCACCATCATGCGGTCGTGGTCGGTTCGAGTCTGCGTCAGGCCGGCCTGCTCTCGCACCCGCGAGCGGGCGCCGTCGCAGCCGACCGCGTAGGCGGCGCGCACAACCCGCTGTGCACAACCTTCGCCGCCAGCGCGTTCTGCCAGCGTCACGGTCACGCCACCGTCGTCTTGCGTCACCGATGCGGCGTCCCAGCCATACAGCGTCTGCACCGACGGCAATTCGGCGGCACGTTCGCGCAGCACGCTTTCAGTCGCGTACTGCGGCAGGCGCTCGTTCGCGCAGTGGTAGTACGGCTTGACCAGATCACGCTGCAGCCAATCGTGGGTGTACTGGCTCAGCAGCGTGCCGTAGGCCGTGAGGCCGCCGATGCCGTATTCCGGCGGCATGGTGCGCGCGGCCCGCAGCCGCTTCTCGGCACCCCAGAAATGAAAATGCTCCATCGTGCGCTGGGTCAGGTTCTGGCCTTTTGGAATCGGCTGTGGCTTCACATACCGTTCGACGACGATGCAGCGCACACCACGCTGTCCAAGCTCAATCGCCAGGCCCATGCCGACAGGCCCGCCGCCCACGATCAAGACCTCCGCATCGGGTGGCGGCGTTGCCACTTGTTTTGTGTTCAGGCTGTCAGTGTTCATGGCGCTTGCTTTTTTCACAGTCAGTCCGCCGCAATGCCTTGCGCCTTGATCAGCTCAGCCCAACGCTTGGCGTCGGCAGCCATCACCTGGCGGAAGGCCTCGGGTGTGCTGTGTTCAGGCGTCATGCCCTGGGTCTCGAAGGCGCTGGCCACGGCGGGCAGGGCCAGGATGTCGCGCAGCTCGGCGTTGAGCCGGTTGATGTCGGACGCAGGCATGCCGGCCGGGGCCAGCACGCCGTACCACATGTCCACGTTGAGGTCGCCAAGCTTGAGCGTGCTGAGCGGCGGCACTTGAGGCAGCAGCGGATGCGGCTTGTCGGAGCTGATGGCCAGCGCATTCAGCTTGCCGGCCTTCACATGCTGCAGGGCCACGTGGATAGGCAGGAACATCACATCGATCTGGCCCCCCAGCAGGTCGGTCAGCGCAGGTGCGGTGCCGCGGTAGGCGATGTGGGTCAACCACAGCTTGGCGCGGTTCTTCAGCAACTCCATCGCCAGGTGGTGCGGCGTGCCGGCCCCCGGTGAGCCGTAGTTCAGCGCGCCCGGCCGTGCCTTGGCCCGCGCCACCAGCGCTTGCAGCGAATCGATCCTGGACGCCGCGCCTGCCACCAGCAGCAGTTGGCCACGGCTGGTGATGCTGACCGGCGCCAGGTCGGTCAATGGGTTGAACCCGGCTTTGGGATACAGCGCCGGGTTCATCACCAGCGTGTTGACGCTGACCAGCAGCGTGCTGCCATCCGGTGCCGATCGAACAACATCCTGCGTGCCGATGTTGCCGGAGGCGCCGGGCTTGTTGTCGATGAAGACCGGGCGCTTGAGGCGCTCGGACAGCGGCGCGGCGATCTGTCTGGCAATCAGGTCGATGCCGGTGCCGGGTGTGAAAGGCACCACCAGGCGAAGCGGGGTCAACGTGGCCGGACCCTGGGCCCAGGTCACAGGCAACGCCGCTGCGCCGAGCAAGCTGCCCAGCACAAGCCGGCGTCGGCCGATGGGAGGTGATGTGGAAGCCGCGCGCATCTGCACGTTTGTCTCCATGTTGTCGCCAAGAATGAGACCTGGGTGCCTGCTCAGATCTCGAGCTTGAACACCTTCTTGGCGTTGCCACTGAAAATGGCCGTCTTGTCTTCCGCGCTCAGCCAATCGAAGCCCTCGATGAAGGGCGCTATGTCATCCAGCCAGCGGCCAGTCTTGGGGTCCTTGATGGTGCCCACGCCGGGGCGTTCGGCACCAAAAATGCAGCGGTCTGCACCCACGGTCTTGATCAGCAGCCGCAAGGCTTCCTCTGAGTACAAGACGGTGTCGAAGTAAAGCCGTCGCAGGCTGTCATGGAAGGTCTCTGTGGCACGGCCCAGGCGCAGCGAGGGCGCTTGAAAGCGGCC
>JANOBL010000541.1:0-2200 GCA_031411635.1 Betaproteobacteria bacterium | reverse complement strand
GGAAAAACTGCACTCGTCACCGGATCAACCAGCGGCATCGGCCTGGGCCTGGCCCTGGCTTTTGCCGAGCAAGGTGCCAATGTGATGCTCAATGGCTTTGGTGATGCCACGGGCGCCAAGGCCGAGGTGGCGGCCATTGCCACCGGCGGCGCCAAAGTGAGCTACCACGGTGCCGACATGAGCAAACCGGCCGAGATCGAGGCCATGGTGCGCGCCTGCGAGGCCGAGTTCGGCGCGGTGGACATCCTGGTCAACAACGCCGGCATCCAGCATGTGGCCAATGTGGAGGATTTTCCGCCCGACCGCTGGGACGCGATCATCGCGATCAACCTGACCAGCGCCTTCCACACCACCCGGCTGGCGCTGCCGGGCATGAAGGCCCGCAACTGGGGCCGGGTGCTGAACATCGCGTCGGCCCATGGCCTGGTGGCCTCGGCGCAAAAATCGGCCTATGTGGCGGCCAAGCACGGGCTGGTGGGCTTCACCAAATCGATCGCGCTGGAATGCGCCACCACCGGCATCACCCACAACGCCATCTGCCCGGGCTGGGTGCTGACGCCGCTGGTGCAAAAGCAGTTGGATGCCCGCGCCGCCGAGGGCAAGATCACGATGCAGGAGGCCACCCGCCAGTTGCTGGCCGAAAAGCAGCCGTCGCTGCAGTTCACCACGCCCGAGCAGCTTGGCGCGCTGGCGGTGTTCATGTGCTCGCCGGCCGGCGACAACGTGCGCGGCGTGGCCTGGAACGTGGATGGGGGTTGGGTGGCGCAGTGAGGCGGCTTATCGGGGCGTGATTCACCGGGGCGTGATTTACCGGGGTGATAGCTGGATGCTGCCGCTCACCGTGACGCTGACCGTGGCCTTGCCCGCCTCCACCGGCTGGGCCTCGTCAGCAGCGGGCGCCGCCATCGTGCGGGCCACGCGCAACATCGGCTGCATGCCGGCTGAAACCACCTCGCCGCCACCCACGCTGATCTCACGCAGGCTGTAGCCGCCAAAGCCAAACTGCCGGGCATAACTCTCGGCCCGGGCCTTGAAGCGGGCGATCGCGCGGCCGGTCACTTCGGCCTCGGCCGCCTCGCGTGCATCCCGTGACAGGCTGAATGCCACCCGGGACACCAGCATGCCGGCCGATCCGCCCAGGCTGCCCAGGCGACCGGCAAGCTGGCTGATTGCAGCGATGTCGCGGCCCTCCAGCAGCAACTCGGCGCGGCCCTGCCAACCGACGATGCTGTTGTTGGCGCCGGGCTTGTTGGCATAGCGCGGATAGAGCGAAAACCCACCGCTGCGCAGGTCCACCTGCCCCGGGCTGGCAGCCTTGCGCGCCTCGGCCAACGCGGCATCCAGCGTCTGGCGCAACTGCGATTGCACGCTGGCTGCGTCCGGCCCTTCGCGCGTGGTTTGCAGGCTGATCGTCAGTGTGTCTTGCAGCACCTCGGTGCTGGCATCGGCCGCCAGCGCCAGCACGTTTTGCGGTGGCGGCAGGATTTGGGCGGCTGCCGGCCAGGCCAGCCCTGCGGCCAAGGTGATGGCCAGCGCAGCGCCAAGGCGCAGACAAGTCTGGGTCATGGGAATCCTCGATACGGCTGCCGGATCGGCGGCGCCGGCCCCATTGTCGACGCCCGGCGCGGCAGCGCGTCGCCGGCTGGTTTGCGTCAAAGTTCACTCGCCACCCAGACGCATCGCCACCGGCCATCGTTATTTGTAACAGACGGTCAAAACCGGCGGCGTGGCGCCCGAACCGCCCTGCACAATGCCGCTGTTACAAATCGGGAGCCCCTCATGTCGACCCCAGCCAGCCCCAGACCGGACCGCATCGTGGTGGTCGATGACGATGCCCGGATCCGCGATCTGCTGCGGCGCTACCTGACGCAGGAAGGTTTTGAGGTGCTGCTGGCCGAGGACGGCAAATCGCTGAACCGGCTGCTGACCCGCGAGAACATCGACTTGATCGTGCTGGACCTGATGCTGCCTGGCGAGGACGGCTTGTCGATCTGCCGCCGGCTGCGCGCCGCCAACGATGTGACGCCGATCATCATGCTCACCGCCAAGGTGGAGGATGTGGACCGTATCGTCGGCCTGGAGGTGGGCGCTGACGATTACCTGCCCAAGCCCTTCAACCCGCGTGAGCTGCTGGCCCGCATCCACGCCGTGCTGCGCCGCCGGCCGGCGCAAGAGGCGCCCGGCGCGCCGAGCAAAGAGG
>JANOBL010000540.1:0-1915 GCA_031411635.1 Betaproteobacteria bacterium | reverse complement strand
AGAAGCCGGGTGCAAAGATCAGGTGCCAGACCTCGTTGTCGGTCATCGAATCAGGCGCGGGTATGCCTTTTTCGCGCGCCTTCTGCAGCAGTTTGTGGCGGCTCAAGCCCCGGCCGTCGTCACGCACCTCGATCACGATGCTGCCGCCCTGGTGGCTGGCCACCAGCGTCAGCGTGCCGTGCTCGGGCTTGCCCTTGGCGATGCGCTCGGCCGGCAGCTCGATGCCGTGGTCGCAGCTATTGCGCACCAGGTGGGTCAACGGGTCGGTGATCTTCTCGACCATGCCCTTGTCCAGCTCGGTGGATTCACCGCGGGTCACCAACTCCACCTGCTTGCCCAGTTTGCTGGCCAGATCGCGCAGCATGCGCGGGAAGCGGTTGAACACCATCGCCATCGGGATCATGCGGATCGACATCACCGCTTCCTGCAGATCGCGGGTGTTGCGCTCCAGGTCGGCCAGGCCGGCGGCCATCTGCTGGCTGATTTGCTGGCTGATTTGCGCGCCGTCCCCGCCCTTGCTGTTTTGCGCCAGCATGGCCTGGGTGATCACCAGCTCGCCCACCAGGTTGATCAGTTGGTCCACCTTCTCGACCGAGACCCGCAAGGTGGCCGATTCCAGCGCCGCGGCTGCCTTGGGCTCGGCCCGGGCCGGCAGCGGCTGCCTGGTGGCGGGCGCCACGGCGCTGGCTGGCTGTGTGGTGTGCGCTGTCGCAGCGCTGGCTGCGTTGCTGTCGGCTGTGCCAGGTGCACCCGGTGCTCCGTCAAAAAAACCATAGCCCTTGTCGTCGGTGTCGGCCGGTGCGGCCACCGGTGCGCCGGGCGCACCGTTGTGAAAACCGTAGCCCGGGCCCAGCGGTGCCAGGCGCACTGCCTCACGCGCAACATGGAAGCTGAACAAGTCCAGCAGATCGCTGTCGCTGGTGGTGGTGGTGACCTTGAAGCGGCGCACACCGTCGGCGGCACTGCCGGCGTCCAGTGGCTCGATCTGGCCCAGGCCGTCGATCTCCTGGAACAGCTCGACCAGGCTGTCGGCCTGGTTTTCGGCCGGGTTGTTGGCCAGGTTGTCGGCCCGGGCATGGCCCAGCTTGCTGACGGTGAGTTCCAGCACCCGCAGCGCATCGGCAGCCGGGCTGGCGGGCGTGGCCGCTGGCGTGGCCGGGGCCGGCCTGGTGCTGGCGGCACCGGCGGCGCTGTCCACCGGTTGGCCGGCGCACATGGTTTTGATCGTTTGCAGCAGTTCGCTGGTGTCGGGTGCGGCGTCGCCAGTGCCCTGGTGGCGGGCCAGCAGCGATTTCAGCGCATCACCGGCCACCAGCAGCACGTCCACCATCTGCGGCGTGGCGGCCAGCTCGTGGCGGCGCAGCTTGTCCAGCAGCGCTTCCATCTGGTGGGTCAGCGCGGCCACGTCGTTGAACCCAAAGGTGGCGGCACCCCCCTTGACCGAGTGGGCGCAGCGAAAGATCGCGTTCAGTGCCTCGTCGTCGGCAGCCGCGATGTCCAGCGCCAGCAGCATCTGCTCCATCGCCTGCAGGTTCTCGCCAGCTTCCTCGAAGAAGACCTGGAAGAACTGGCCCAGGTCGATGCCAACCGACAGGTTGCTGGCTTGTTTGCTGGTCTCGGCCATGGCTGGCGGTCTCCGGAAGATTGGGTCGCTGGCGCAGGCCGGACTGGCGGTGTGCGGATCAGCGAGTCAGCGGATCACCTTGCCGATCACCTCGATCAGCTTGGCCGGATCAAAAGGCTTGACCAGCCAGCCGGTGGCCCCGGCGGCGCGGCCGGCCTGCTTCATCTGGTCGCTGGACTCGGTGGTCAGGATCAGGATCGGCGTGACCTTGAACTTGGGGTTGTCGCGCAGCTTTCGGGTCAGCGCAATGCCGTCCATGCGCGGCATGTTCTGGTCGGTCAGCACCAGGCT
>JANOBL010000539.1:0-10304 GCA_031411635.1 Betaproteobacteria bacterium | reverse complement strand
CCAAGGCTGGGCGGTGACGCGCGAGTTTTATTACAACGATGCCGGGGTGCAGATCGCCACGTTGGCGCGCTCTACCCAGGCCCGGTTGCAGGGCTTGAAGCCGGGCGACGCTGCTTGGCCAGCGGATGCCTACAACGGGGACTACATCGCCGACATCGCGGCCGATTTTTTGGCCAAAAAAACAGTGCATGCCGATGACCGGGCCTTCACCGCCAGCGGCGATGTGAGCGATATCGACGCTATCCGCCAGTTTGCCGTGGCCTACCTGCGCCACGAGCAAGACCTGGACTTGCAGGCCTTTGGCGTGCAGTTTCAAAACTACTTTCTGGAATCCAGCGTGTATGCCAACGGCCAGGTGGAGGCCACGGTAGAGCGCATCAGCGCCGCCGGCAAAACCTACGAGAACGATGGTGCACTGTGGCTGCGCAGCACCGACTACGGCGACGACAAAGACCGCGTGATGCGCAAGCGCGACGGCAGCTTCACCTACTTTGTGCCCGACCTGGCTTACCACATCAACAAATGGCAGCGTGGTTTTGACAAGGTCATCAATGTGCAGGGCAGCGACCACCACGGCACCATCGCCCGGGTGCGCGCCGGCTTGCAGGCGGCGGCCGTGGGCATCCCGCCGGGCTGGCCCGACTACGTGCTGAACAAGATGGTCACGGTGATGAAGGATGGCGCCGAGGTCAAGATCAGCAAGCGCACCGGGGGTTATGTGACCTTGCGCGACTTGATCGACTGGACCAGCCGCGATGCGGTGCGCTTTTTCCTGATCAGCCGCAAGGCCGACACGGAGTTTGTGTTTGATGTGGACCTGGCGCTGCAGGCCAACGACGAAAACCCGGTGTTCTACGTGCAATACGCCCATGCCCGCATCTGCTCGGTGCTGGCGCAGTACAGCCAGCGCACCGGCAAAGCGGTGGACCCGGCGGCCAACCTGGCGCTGCTCACCGCCCCAACCGAAACCACGCTGATGCTGAAGCTGGCCGCCTACCCCGAGATGCTGGGCAATGCGGCAGCCGACCTGGCGCCACACGACGTGGCCTTTTACCTGCGCGATGTGGCGGCGGCCTTCCATGGCTGGTATGCCGCCGAGCGGTTTTTGGTCGATGACCCGGCGCTGGCGGCGGCCCGCATGGCCCTGCTGGCCGCCACCCGCCAGGTCTTGCGCAACGCGCTGGGCATGATGGGTGTCGGCGCACCCGATGCGATGCAGCGCGACCCTGCCACCCTCCAACCCAGCGGAGAAATTGCTTGATGACATCCCAGCATGGCCGCTTTGTGACCGGCCTGGTGATGGGCCTGCTGATGGGCCTGGCCGTGGCGCTGGGCGTGGCGCTGTATATCACCAAGGCGCCGGTGCCCTTCATCAACAAGGTGCCGCAGCGTGGTGCCGACCAGGACGCGGCCGAGACCGAGCGCAACAAAAATTGGGATCCCAACGCGCCGCTGGCTGGCAAGACGTTGGCCAAGCCGGCGGTGATTGCGCCGGCGGCGCCCGCGCCCAGCGCCGAGGCGGCAGCGCCAAGCGCAGTGGCCACACCGCGCCCAGCGCCGCCCGACGCCGGCAGCACGGCCGCAGCGCCGGTTGCGACCACCCCACCCGTTGCCACGCCAGCCGCGCCATCCGCCAGCGTGGCCCGCGGCAACCGCGATCCGGCGGCGATCCTGGCCGGCCAGGCCAGCCCCGCCCCGGCCAAACCGGCCACAACGCTGCCTGCGCCGCCCCCCGGCGCCGCCGTGACCTCGTTCTTTGTGCAAGCCGGCGCCTATGCCCGCACCGACGATGCCGAGCAGCAACGCGCCCGGCTGGCGCTGCTGGGCCTGGTGGCCCGCATCACCGAGCGTGAACAGGCCGGCCGCACCGTCTACCGGGTGCGCATGGGCCCGTTTGACGGCCGCGACGATGCCGAGGACGCCCAAGCCAAGCTGGCAGCCGCCGGCATTGAGGCCAACCTGGTTCGAGTGGAACGTTGAGTGCCCCACGCCCGCCGTTTGAACCTTGGTGCACCGTTGCACTCCATCCGGCGTTGTGAATCTTTTGGACCTTTGGAAAGCCTCGAATGAAACGTCGTGAATTTGCAGCCGGCAGCGCTGGTTTGGTGTTGACCGGCCTGGCCGGCAGCTTGCGGGCCCAGGGTGGCCCGATCGAGGGCAAGGATTACCAGCGGGTGGCCCAGCCGGTGGCGGTGCCCGCAGGCAAGGTGGATGTGGTCGAGTTCTTCGGCTACTGGTGCCCACATTGCAATGCGTTTGAGCCGCTGCTGGAGGCCTGGGTGCGCAAGCTGCCGGCGGCGCAGGTGAATTTTCACCGCGTCTCGGTGGCGTTCAACGCCGCGCAAGAGCCGCTGCAACGGCTGTACTACGCACTGGATTCACTGGGCCTGTTGGACAGCCTGCACGCCAAGGTATTTGCCGCACTGCATGTGCAAAGGCAGCGGCTGGACAAAGACGCCGACATTGGCGAATGGGCCAGCAAGAACGGCGCCGATGGCGCCAAGATCATGGACACGATGAAGAGCTTCTCGGTGGCCACCAAGCTGCGCCAGGCGCGGCAACTGGTCGAGGGCTACAAGATCGATGGCATCCCCATGCTGGGCATCCAGGGCCGCTACATGACCTCGCCGTCGATTGCCGGCACGCCCGAGCGTGCACTGGCGGTGGCCGATCAACTGATTGCCCAAGCCCGCAAGGCCTGACCGTCCCGCAAACTGCGTGGGTGCTGCGGGGCGCGCGGGCCGATGACCCGACATCCGCGGGCTGTCAGGCATGGCGCGCCACAAAGGCCCGCAGCGCATCGCTCAGCCGTGTATCGCCGGTGTTGATGGCGCTGGTCTGCGAGAAGTGGTTGTGGTCGCGCACGCACATCAGCTCGGGCGCAAAGCCGTGTTGCCCCACCAGCCGCGCAAACAGCGCGCCGGCTTGCACCTGCATCGGCAGCAGATCACGCTCGGCAAAGCTGATCAGCAGCGGTAGCGGCGCGGCATCGACCAGGTCGACGATGCTGGCGGCGGCCAGCGCCTGGGCATCGTCGGTGCCGAAGTACGCATCGTTGCGCGGATCCGGCGTGGGGTTGCCAAACTGCGTGCGCGCCAGGCGCTCCAGCCGCGCGTCGTAAGGGCCGGACAGCAGCACGGCGGCGCGCACACCGGCGTTGCGGTCAAGCCCAAAGCGCCGCATCAGCGTGGCTGCCGCCACATGGGCAGCGCCGGCCGATTCGCCGACCAGCACGATGCGGTCCGGATCCCCCCCAAAACCGGCGGCGTTGCTGCGCAGCCAGTGCACAACGGCGGCCACGTCCTGCGGCCCGCTGGGCCACTGGCTCTCCGGCGCCAGGCGGTAGTTGGGCAGCACGGTCACCATGCCTTGGCGCGCAAAGCACCAGCCGACATTGGCTTTGTGGGATTTGTCGCCGCGCACAAAGCCGCCGCCGTGCACAAACACCAGCACCGGGCAGGGTGTTTGGGCGCTGCCCGGCGCGGCCGCCGGGCGGTACAGGTCCAGGCGGTGGCGGGCATGCGCGCCATAGGCCAGGTCGGCGTCCAGCGTCACCCCGTCGCGCGGCTGGGCGGCCAGCAGCGGCGCATACAGCGCCTGCACCTCAGGCAGGTTGAAGCCGGCACCCAGCTCGCGCAGGCGGGCAGCAAGGGCATCGCTGATCGATGAGGCGGGCATGGGCGGCAAGCTCGGCAGTTTCGGTCGGCGAATTTTGCGGACGAAAGCAGGGCCTACAAAACAGGCGGTTCAAAAATAGACCGCTTCACAGCGGCCCTGGCAAATCTTTCAGCGCGCTGACAAGCAGTCGCCCGAACAGGCTGACTCAGTGTTGCGGCTTTGACAGCAAACCTCACACTTCTGCACCCACATCGGCCAAAACTTGCGTCTAGAATGGTCTGCAAGTTCTGTGCCGACTGATGTTTACCCTGCGAATCCCCCTTCATGTTTCCAGCACGCTGGCGCTCTGCCTGGGCCTGGCGCTGCCGGCGCTGGCCGAAAAGGCCGACCGCAGCAAGCCGATGACCTTGGAGTCTGACCAGCCCTGCACCGTCAGCCTGCAAAAGCAGACCAGCGTGTGCAGTGGCAACGTGGTGATCAGCCAGGGAACTTTGCAGATCCGCGCGGACCGGCTGGAACTGCGCGAAACCCCCGAGGGCTACCAAATGGCGCTGGCCACCGGTGCTGCGGGCAAACCCGCTACCTACCGGCAAAAGCGCGATGGTGTCAACGAGGTTGTAGAGGGCCAGGCCCAGCGCATCGATTACGACAGCCGGGCCGGCACCTTGCGCTTTGACGGCCAGGCCCAGGTGCGGCGGCTGCTGGGCGCTGTGCAGGCAGATGAGATCAGCGGCGCGCTGATCGTCTGGGACAGCCAGGCCGAGACCTTCCAGGTGCGCGGCGGCGCCAGCAGCGCCAGCAACCCGGGCGGCCGGGTGCGGGCCGTGATCACGCCGCGCACGCCGGCCGAGCCGGCGTCCGTACCCACAGGCGCGCCCACCGGCGCCGCGCTGCGGCACTCGGCCACCTTGGGGGACCGGCGTTGAGCGTCGCGGCAGCCAGCGCCGCGCCCAGCCGGCTGGAGGTTTCCGGCCTGCAAAAACACTACGGCTCCCGCCAGGTGGTCAAGGACGTGCACCTGGCGGTGAGCGCCGGTGAGGTGGTGGGCCTGCTCGGCCCCAACGGCGCCGGCAAGACCACCACTTTCTACATGGTGGTGGGCCTGGTGCGGGCCGATGCCGGCGAGATCCACATCGACAACGTGGCGGTGCAGACCAAACCGATCCACCAGCGCGCCCGCATGGGCCTGAGCTATCTGCCGCAAGAGGCGTCGATCTTTCGCAAACTGACGGTGGAAGAAAACATCCGCGCGGTGCTGGAGCTGCAGATCGGCGCCGATGGCCGGGCGCTGGGCGAGGCCGCGATCAGTGCGCTGCTGGAGCAACTGCTGACCGATTTGTCGATCACCAAGCTGCGCGACTCGCCGGCACCGGCGCTGTCGGGCGGCGAGCGGCGGCGGGTGGAAATCGCCCGTGCGCTGGCCACCCAGCCACGTTTCATCCTGCTGGACGAGCCGTTTGCCGGCGTTGACCCGATCGCGGTGATCGAGATCCAGCGCATCATCGGATTCCTCAAGAGCCGGGGCATCGGTGTGCTGATCACCGACCACAACGTGCGCGAGATGCTGGGCATCTGCGACCGCGCCTACATCATCAGCGAGGGCCGCGTGCTGGCTGGAGGCACACCGGCCGAAATCATCGAGAACGCCGACGTGCGGCGTGTTTATCTCGGCGAGCACTTCCGCATGTGAGCGGAAACTCCAAGCACCGATGAAACCCAGCCTGCAAGTACGTTTGTCGCAACACCTGGCGCTGACGCCCCAGTTGCAGCAATCGATCCGTTTGTTGCAACTCTCCACGTTGGAGCTGCACCAGGAAATCGAGCAGATGCTCGAACAAAACCCGTTCCTGGACGTGGACGACGACCACGGGCCGATGGAGTTTGGGTTGGAGCGCGTCAGTGCCCCCGCCGACAAAAGCGCCGAGCGCGAAAAAGACCGGCTGAGCGAGCGCGAGGACAGCGGCGACGGCAACAGCAGCGCCGACGAGCCGGCCGGTGTGGACAGCGCCGACTTTGGCACCACCGCCCGCGACGACTGGGAAAACGGCACCGAGCGCGACGATTTTGATGGCATCCGCGAGCTGCCGTCCTCGGCCAGCGGCAACGCCGGCAGTGGCGATGACGACCGCGAGCCCACCGAATCGGGTGACACCGGGCCCACCTTGCAAGACCATCTGCGCCGCCAGTTGCTGGGCATGCGCTTGTCGCCCGAAGACGCGGCCGCCGTGATGGTGCTGATCGAATCGCTGGACGAAGACGGCTACCTGGCCGACCCGCTGGACGAGATTGCCGAGCGCCTGGCGTTTGGCATGGGGCTGGAAGGCGACGAAGCCGCCGAAGAACGCGAAGACCTGGCCGACCGGTTGCGCTGTGCGCTGAAATGGCTGCAAAACCTGGAGCCCACCGGCGTGGGTGCATCCGGCCTGGGTGATTGCCTGGTGCTGCAACTGCGCCACCAGCCCGACTGCCCGGCGCGCACCGCGGCGATCCAGATCTGCCAGAAGCACCTGGAGTTGCTGGCGCGCAAGGACATGAAAAAACTCATGTCCGCCACCGGCGCCAACGAAGAAACCCTGCGTGCCGCCGAAACCCTGATCAAGGCCTGCGAGCCCAAGCCCGGCCGGCCGTTCACCCGGGCCGAGGCCAACATCGTGGTGCCCGATGTGATCGTCGTCAAATCCGGCCGGGGCTGGAAAACCACGCTGAACCCCGATGTGATGCCCAAGCTGCGCATCAACGATTTGTATGCGCAAGCCATCCGCGGCCAGCGCAACGGCAGTGGTGCCGGGCTGTCGGCGCGGCTGCAAGAGGCGCGCTGGTTCATGAAGAACATCCTGCAGCGCTTTGACACGATCTTGCGGGTCAGCCAGGCCATCGTCGAGCGGCAAAAGGCGTTTTTCACGCATGGCGAGATTGCGATGAAGCCGCTGGTGCTGCGTGAGATTGCGGATGAACTGGGCCTGCACGAGAGCACGATCTCGCGTGTGACCACCGCCAAGTACATGAACACGCCGTTTGGCACGTTTGAGTTGAAGTACTTTTTTGGCAGCTCGCTGAACACCGATGCCGGTGGCAATGCCAGCAGCACGGCGGTGCGAGCCTTGATCAAGCAGCTCGTCAGCGCCGAAGACCTGGGCAAGCCGCTGTCGGACAGCCAGCTCTCGGACATGCTGGGCGAGCAAGGCATCACGGTGGCGCGGCGCACGGTGGCCAAGTACCGCGAGGCGCTGAAGATCGCGCCGGCCAATTTGCGCAAGGCGATGTGAGCCAGCGCCCAGACAATCCGGTGGCGCTGTTCCTGCCCTGCGCGGCCGGGGCCGAGGCCTGGTTGGTGGACGAAGTGCGCCAGTTGCTGGGCGAGCCGGTGGAGGTTCAAGCCGAGCGGGGTGGTGTGCGGGTGATCGGCAATGCCATCACCGCGATGCGGCTGAACCTGGAATCGCGCCTCGCGCAGCGGGTGTTGTGGCCGCTGGTGCATGGGCCTTACGACAACGAGCACGACCTGTACGCACTGGCGCGCAGCGTGCCCTGGGGCGACTGGATCGACAATGCGCAGACCTTTCGCATCGACACCACGGCCCAGCGCTCGCCGCTGCAAAGCCTGAACTTCGCCACCTTGCGGGTCAAGGATGCGGTCTGCGATGTGATGCGCGAGGCCACCGGCGAGCGGCCCAGCATCAACACCCGGTTTCCCGATCTGCCGTTGACGCTGCACCTGTCGCCCAGCCATGCAACGCTGTACGCCGACACCTCGGGCGAGGCGCTGTTCAAGCGCGGCTGGCGTGATGCCCAGGGCCTGAAGGGCGATGCACCGCTGAAAGAAACGCTGGCCGCCGCGATGCTGGCCGCCGCAGGCTGGCAAGGGCGGGTGGAAGACGGCCCGCTGTTCGACCCGTGTTGCGGCGCTGGCACGATAAGCATCGAGGCCGCGCAGATCGCCTGTGGCATCGCACCCGGGCTGCAGCGGCGTTTTGCGTTTGAGCGCTTGCTGCCGTTTCGCAGTCACCAGAATGGCTGGTCGCGCATGAAGGATGCGGCACGGGCGCGCCAACATGCGCCGCTGGTGCCCATCTTTGCCGGCGATGTGTCGTTCCGCATGACCGACTTTGCCCAGCGCAATGCCGAGCGCGCCGGTGTGGCCGAGTTCATCGAGTTCAAGACCGCCGATGCACTGCAGCGGTTGCCGCCCGCCGAGCATGGCCAGATGCTGATCAACCCACCGTACGGCGAGCGCATCGCGCCGCTGGGCTCACGCGGCGGCAGCCGCGAGGGTTTTGAAGGTGGTGGCAGCCCGGCCGAGTTTTTCAGCCAACTTGCCAGTCACTGGAAACAAAATTACGCCGGCTGGACCGCCTGGCTGCTGAGCCCGGACATGAAGCTGCCGCAGGCCTTGCGGCTGAAAGAAAGCCGCCGCGTGCCGATGTGGAATGGCGCGATCGAATGCCGGCTGTTCCGTTTTGACCTGGTGGCGGGCTCGGCACGCAACAAGCCCGCCGCCGATTGAAGCTCAGCGCTTCATCAAGCCGCCGAGCATCCCGCCCAGCAAGCCGCCCAGATCGCCGCCGCCGGCCGGCATCTGGCCGTTGGGCGTGAGCTTGTCCACCACCTGCGGCAGCAGGTGCGCAAGCTGGCCCATCAAATCGCCGGTGGACAAACCCGCTTGCTGCGCCATGGCCTCCACCCGGTCACCGCCCAGCGCGGCACCCAGTTGGTCGGCCGACACTGGTTGGTTTTGCCCGGTGCCCACCCAGGATTGCACCGCGTCCCCCAGCCCGGCTTGCTGCAATTGCTGCAGCAGCGCGCCCAGGCCGCCGATGCCGCCGGCGCCACCGCCCTGCGCATCACCGCCGCCCAGCAAGCTGCCAAGCACCTGGGTCAGCATCGCGCCGCTTGAACCGCCACCGGCACCGCCACCTTGGCCACCACCGCCCAGCACACTGCCCAACACCGAATCCAGCAAACCCATGATGCCCACTCCCTTTGGTTGAAAACGCGGATTGTGGCCAGGATTTGCGCGATCAAAAGGCATTGCTTCACGCCACCAGCGGCACCCGGCGCAAGCGCGACAGCCAGATCAAGGCCCCGGCCAACAGCGAAATCGGCAAAAGTGTACCCAGGTTCATCGCGGTCCAGCCGCCGGTGGTGACCAGTGCGCCGGAGCTGAATGACGTGATCGTCATCGTCGAGTAGACGCAAAAATCCAGTGCCGCCTGGGCCCGGGTTTTTTCCTCGGGCCGCCAGGCCTCGGTGGCCAGGGTGCTGCCGCCGATGTACAAAAAATTCCAGCCCACACCCAGCACCAGCAGCGCGCCCAGAAAGTGCATCAAGTCCACACCCGACAGCGCAAACAGCACACAAGCGATGTTCAGCGCCAGGCCGATCACCATGATGGGCAGCACGCCAAACCGCTTGATCAGCTTGCCGGTGAAGAAGCTCGGTACAAACATGCCCAGCACATGCCACTCCAGCACCAACGCAGCGGCAGAAAACGGGTGGCTGCACTGCTGCATCGCAATCGGCGTGGCGGCCATCAGCAGGTTCATCACGCCGTAGCCGATGGCGCAGGCCGATGCCGCGATGATGAACACCGGCTGGCGCACGATCTGGCCCAGCGGCCGGCCCTGGCGGCCGGTTTCACCCTGGCCGGCCAGTGCCGGGAACGGGATGAAACTCATCAGCACCAGGCTGAGCAAGGCCACGCCCATCAGTGCCAGGTAGGCGCCGGCAAACGGCTGGTCCATCGCATCGCGGCTCCAGCTTGCCAGGTTGGGGCCCACGACGCCGCCGATGATGCCGCCGGCCAGCACCCACGAGATCGCACGCTCTTTGAAAGCCGGCGTCACCAGCTCCACCGCCGCAAAGCGGTACAGCGAGCCGTTGGCGTTGTAGTAGCCGGCCACCAGCGTGGCGGTGGTCAGCAGCCAGAAGTTGCGTGTCATCGCCGCGTAGGCGCAGACCCCGGCACTGACGATGGCCACGCCCAGGCCGATCTGGAATGTGCGCTGCCGGCCAAAACGCCGCTGGTGGCGCGCCACCAGGCCGGTGGCGATGGCGCCGCCCGCCACATAACCGGTGATCGGCAAGGTGGCCATCCAGCCCACCGGCGCCAGCGCCAGGCCCACCAGGCCGTTGATCGCGATGAACACCACGTTGTTGATCATCAGCAGGCCCTGGCACAGGGTCAGCAGCAGCAAACGGAGGTTCATAGGGCGGGCTCCAGCGCGGCCACGCAGGCCAGCAGCGCCAGCGGCGCGGTATCGGCACGCAGCACACGCGGGCCCAGCGAGACTGGCCGGAAGCCGCAGCCGCCGGCCAGCGAGATTTCGTCGGCGCTGAGGCCGCCTTCGGGGCCGCTGAGCGCGGTGATCGCGGTGATCGCGCTGATCGCGCTGGGCGTCGCCGCCGCCGCCAGCGCTTGCGCCAGCGGCTGGGCATCGGCTGCCAGGCTCAGCAACAGCCGGCGGCCAGGCGCTGCGGCTTGCGCCGCCAACCAGTCACGCAGCGGCAACGGTGGCTTGATCAGCGGCACCCGGTTGCGGCCGCTCTGCTCGCAGGCTGATGCCGCAATCGCTTGCCAATGAGCGGCCTTGCGCTCGGCGCGTTCACCGGCCACACGCAGTACCGAGCGCTCGCAGACCAGCGGCTGGATCACCGCCACACCCAGCTCGGTGGCTTTTTCGACCAAG
>JANOBL010000538.1:0-13276 GCA_031411635.1 Betaproteobacteria bacterium | reverse complement strand
CCGTGCCGACGAACGTGCACCCTCCGCGCGAGCCGAACCCATGACCGACCCCAAGACCCCCGCCCCCGCCGCTGCTGGCGCCAACGCTGGCGATTTCCGCGCCACGCTGAACCTGCCCGACACGCCCTTCCCGATGCGGGGCGACCTGCCCAAGCGCGAGCCGGGCTGGGTCAAGCACAACCTGTTTGTGCCGCACCGGCCCGACGGCTCGGTGGACCAGGTGGCGCTGCTGTCCCCGGCCGGCCAGCAGTTTGCGGCCGGCATGCTGGCGCATTCGGCGGCGCTGTGTGCGCTGGCCGCGCCCACGGTCAACAGCTACAAGCGTTTGGTGCAGGCCGATTCGCTTGCCGGCTCGGGCTGGGCCGCCACCAGCATTGCGCATGGCCCGAACAACCGCACCGCGCTGTTGCGCACGCTGCACGGGCGCTTTGAATGGCGTTTGCCCGATGCCAGCGCCAATCCCTACCTGGCCGCCGCGGCGCTGATTGCCGCCGGGCTGGACGGCATCGAGCGGCAATTGGTTTTGCCGGCAGACATCGAGGACGATTTGTTCATGCTCAGCCCCGAGCAAATCCAGGCCCGCGGCCTGCAGCTCTTGCCCCAGCACCTGGGTGAGGCGCTGGATGCGCTGGCCGGCGACGAGGTGGTCGGCAAGGCGCTGGGGCCTTTGCTGACATCGCAGTTTCTGCAGATCAAGCGCAGCGAGTTCAAAGACCATGCCGACCATGTCAGCGATTGGGAGCTGCAGCGTTATCTGGCGGCGTTCTGACCCGGGGTGACAACACCGCCACGCGCGCCGCTGCTGGCTTATGCCTGCCTGGCCACCAGCATGGCGCTGGTGGGCAGTTATGTCGGCGCCTCGCGCTTGCTGGTGGCCACGCTGCCCATATTTCTGCTGGCCTGGCTGCGCTTTGCGATTGCCGCGGTGGCGATGCTGGGCTGGCTGCGGCGTGCACCGGGCGAAGCGGTACTTTCGGCGCCCGACCGCAAGCTGCTGTTCTGGGAGAGTTTTCTCGGCAACTTTCTGTTCTCGATCTGCATGCTGTCGGGCGTGGCGCTGACCTCGGCCTTGTCGGCGGGCGTGGTGATGGCGGCCATCCCTGCCGCCGTGGCACTGCTGGGCCGCTGGTGGCTGGGCGAGCGCATCCAGCCCCGCACCGCGCTGGCCATAGGCTGCGCCGCACTGGGCATCGTGGTGCTGGCGCTGGCGCACACCCCGGCTGACAGCCCTGCAGCCGGCCCAGGCAAGCCGGGCTGGGCCGGTGATGCGGCGCCGCTGCTGGGCCATGGTTTGTTGCTGGTGGCGGTGTTCTGCGAAGCCGCCTACGTGGTGATCGGCAAGCGCCTGACTGGCAGCGTCTCGCCGCGCCGCATCAGCGCGCTGATCAATCTGTGGGGCCTGGCCCTGGTCACGCCACTGGGGCTGTGGCAGGCGCTGCGCTTCGACTTTGGCACGGTCAGCCTCGCCACCTGGGCCTTGCTGCTGTTCTACGCGCTGGCTGCCAGCGTGGCCACGGTGTGGTTGTGGATGAAAGGCCTGGCCCAGGTGCCAGCACCGCAGGCGGGGGTGTTCACCGTGCTGCTGCCGATCAGCGCCGCCGTCGTGGGCGTGGTGTTTCTGGGCGAAAGCGTGGGCTCCGGCCATGGCGTGGCCCTGGCGCTGGCGCAGCTGGGCTTGGGTCTGGCCACCTGGCCAGCGCTGCCGGCCCGGCCGGTCGCCCACCCGCGCTGACCTTGGCCCCGCTACAGGCGCCAAAATCGGGCGCCCATGGCCGCCAAGCCCCACAACACCACCCCCAGCGACCGGCCAGGCCCCGAGCGCCTCAAGGTCTTTGTCTCGTACTCACGCGCCGACGCGCTGTTTGTCGATGAACTGGTGGCCGGCCTGGAGTACGACGGCGGCGTCGAGACGCTGATCGACCGCCAGTCTATCCAGGAAGGCGAGGCCTGGAAGGCCCGCATCGGCGCGCTGATCAAAGAGGCCGACAGCATGGTGTTGGTGCTGTCGCCGGCCTGGCTGAACTCGCCAATCTGCAACTGGGAGATCGAATAAGCCTGGCGCCACTGCAAGCGCGTGGTGCCGGTGCAGGCCACGCTGCTGGGCGCGGTGGAGGTGACGGCGCAGTTGGCGGCGATCAATGACGTGCGTTTTGACCTTGAGCCCGGCGCGCTGCAGCGCCGCTTCATGCCGGGCCTGGCGGCGCTGCGGCGGGCGCCAACCGCGAACTGCAGGTGCTCGGCGGCTCGGGTGCGGCACTGCTGAGCCTGGCCTTCGATGCCCAGGGCCAGCGCCTGGTGACCGGCGGCCGCGACGGCGTGGCGCGGGTCTTTGAGCGCATGTCCGAGCGCAACGGCGGGCGCGAGACGCTGGTGCACAAAGGCCATGAAGGGCCGGTCAACGGCATGGCCTTCAGCGCCGACGGTGCCCGCATCGCCACCGGCTCGGAGGATGGCACGGCGCGGGTCTGGGATGCCGCCACCGGCCGCCCACTGGCCACCGTGCTGGGCCATGCCGGCGCGGTCAACAGCGTTGCGCTGAGCCACGACGGCTTGACGCTCGCCAGCGGCGCCAGCGATGCCACGCTGCGCATCAGCCATGCCGACAGCGGCAAGCTGATCGCATTGATCAAAGGCCATGCGCTGGCCATCACCAGCGTGGCGCTCAGTGACGACGGCCGCCGTCTGCTGACCGGCGCCAGCGACGGCACGGTGCGCATCACGCCGCAACCGCCCGACACCGCGTCACTGCTGCAGCGCGCGATGGCCGAGGTGCCGCGCCACCTGGGCACGCCGCATTTGCAGAAATTCCACATCAGGCAAGACCCACCACGCTGGTGCATCACCGGTGCGGGCCTGGAACGTCAAACCGATGCCCGCTTGTGGCGCGCCAAATGGCCCTACGGTACCGATACCTGGCGCCAGTGGCTGATCGCCATCGACGCTGGCAAGAAGCCCGCGCCACCGGTGCAGCAATGACTTGCCTGGGCAGACCAGCGCACATTGCAGGAATCACCCGCCAATCACCCGCCAATCGCCGGCCGACCGGTGTTGAAAGAGAGCAGGCTGCGATGTAAACATTACCGGCAGACCCACCCGATGCAAGCGCGGCAGCCATGACGGCCATGCACCTCAAACTGGACCGCCTGGCGCTGCGCTTGATCCGGCACGACAACCTGATCCTGGGCCTGGTGCTGGCGCTCATCGCGCTGGATCGCTGGCGCCACCTGTGGGCCCGCGCGCTGCAGTTTGCGCCCTACATCGACCTGGGGCTGTTCACGGTGCCGATGCTCAGCCTGCTGGCAATAGCGTTTTCGGCGGTCTACCTGACGATCGTCTCGGCCATCATGCTGCTGGCAAAACAGCCTGCCGCCCGCTACGAGACCCTGCTGCCCAACTTGATGGCGGTGGCAGCCGGCTTTGGCGTCTACGCCTTTGCCTGGCTGGCACCGGCCGAGCAGCCGCTGGTGCACATCACGCTGCCACTGGCCCTGCTGGTGGCTGGCGCTGTCCTGGTGCTGGTGGCGCTGGCCTATTTGCGGCGGGCTTTCAGCGTGACACCGCAGGCGCGCTGCCTGGTGAACGCCGGGCCGTATGCGCTGGTGCGCCACCCGATGTACCTGGGCAATATGCTGTCGCTGGCTGGCCTGGGCCTGCTGCTGGGCACGCCCGAAACGCTGTTGCTGGCCTTGGGCTTGTGCGTTTTGCAGATCGTGCGGGCCTGTTTTGAGGAGCGCCTGCTGAGCAAAACCTTTCCGGCGCATCGTGCCAATATTGCCCAGGTGGGTGCCTTCTGGCCACGCCGGCGCGCCGCCGGAACTTCCAGGATCCTGGGCCTGTGCATCGCGGTGGCTTAATCGCAACAGCCAGCTTCATGCGGCCGGCGCTGTAGGCAGGCTAGCGCTCGGGCCCCCAATCGGCGTAGCGCACCGCCAGCACCGTGGCAAGGCCGTAAGCCGCCATGCCGGCGCCCACCAGCGCAAAAATCGTCCAGGCCGGGGCTTGTGCGGCGGCCAGCATCCAGCCGCCCAGCGCCACCATCACCAGCCGCAAGGTGCCGGCCAACACCGGCCCGCCTACCTTGCCGGCGCCCAGCGACGAAAAGTAAAGGCACAGCCCCAGGCCGAACAGCCCATAACACGGCCCGGCCCAGCGGAAGTACAGCGCGGCCGATGCGATCACCGCCGGGTCTTGCGTGAAGCGTGCGGTCCACAGATCGGGCGCCAGCGCCAGCACCAGGCCCAGCAGGCCCAGCATCGCGGTGGCCAGCGCGGCAGCAGTCCAGGCCGCTTTGCGGGCCCGCGCCACCTTGCCAGCGCCTATCGCCATGCCCACCAGCGGCACCGAGGCCACACCCACCGCAAACGCAATCGGCACCAGCAGAAACTCCAGCCGGGTGCCGATGCCATAACCGGCCAGCGCGGTGGTGCCAAACTGGGCCACCAGCCGGGTCAGGATCAGGATCGTCAGCACGGTCTGCAGCGGCGAGATGCAGGCCAGCGCACCCACTTTCAGGATGTCGCGCAGCAAATCCCATTGCAGCGGCGTGGCCCGCACCTGCAGCTTCACCCGGGCCCGGCCCGAGCGCAGGTAGACATACAGGTAGGCAGCGCCCACGCCGTACGCCACCACCTGGCCGGCCGCCACACCGGCCATGCCCAGGCGTGGCAGCGGCCCCCAGCCCAGCCCCAGCGCACCGCCGATCAACACCTGCGCCACCGCCACCGCCAACAAGGTGGCCGAGGGCACGGCCATGTTGCCCGAGCCGCGGATCACCGACGCAAAGGTATTGACCAGCCAGACAAACACCGAGCCCAGGAAAGCGACGTTGGAAAACGCCACCGCCTGCGACAGCGCCTCACCCTTGCCGCCCAGCGCGGCAAACAGCGCCGGGCCAAAGGCCAGCATCAGCGCCATCGTCAGCGCACCGGCGGCCAGGCCTATCCACATCGCATGCACCGCCAGCGCATTGGCGCGCGCCGGGTTGCCGGCACCAAAAGCGCGGCTCACCGCAGACGACACCCCGCCGCCCATGGCACCGGCGGACATCATCATCTGGAACTTCACCATCGGAAACACCAGCGCCATGCCGGCCAGCGAGGTGACGCCAAAACTGCCGACGTAAGCGGTCTCGGCAATCGCTGCCAGCGCGGTGGCCAGCATCGCGCCCATGTTGGGCAGCGCAAAACGCAGCAGCGTGGGCAGCAAGGGTGCGGTCAACAGCGGATCGGTGCTGCGGCTCGGCGGCACGGTGGGTGGGGTGGGTGGGGTGGGTGGGGTGCTTGACAAAGACATTGCGGGAGCGGGTTGGGGGGAAATCGCTGCGGTGCCCATGGCTGCCATCCTGTGTTCAAAGTTACTTGCAACTGCAATCATTGCATATGCAAGTGTGACACGAATGCGGCCGGTCTGCAGCCGCAGGCTGCGCCCGGCCATGGGTTGTGGTTGAGCCCCGATCAGGCCGGCGATGCGCTGGCCGTGCCATCCAGGCGGGCGAATTCCAGCATGAACTCGATGAAGCGCTGGGTGGCCGCGGTGGCGTCCTGCTGCGGCACCATCAATCCAACCGGCGCAAACGGCAGCACGGGCTGGATCTCGATCGTCGCCAGTTGTCCCGCCTCTACCAACTGCCGCACCACGCCGTAGGGCACCAGCGTCAGCAGCCGGTCTGCCTGCAGCAGCGCCCAGGTCAAGGACGAGGCGCGCGTGATCACCGGGTTCAGTCGCGGCGGCGCGGGCAGGCCGGCCACCAGTTCGTCAAACAGGCGTCGCGCCGAACTGCCCACCGGCGCCGGCAGCCATGTCTCGTGCGCCAGGGTTGACCAGCGCACACCACGCTGGCCGGCCAATGGATGCCCAGTGCCGCAGGCCACGACAAAGTGGTCGGCCATCAGCGGCCGAAACTCGAAGCCCGCGGGCACCGCCGCCGAGCCCCGGCAGGCCGCGATATCGACCTCACCACGCGCCAGGTACAGCGCCCACTGGTCGATGCCGCACTCGCGCACATGAACCTGGATGGCCGGGTGAGTGCGTGCGAACACCGGTATCGAGCGCACCAGCAAGCCGGCCAGTGCACCGGTGACGGCAGCCATGCGCACAACGCCCTCGCCCTCACGCTTCATCGCCGTGAGGATTTCGGCGCCCTCGGCCAGGTTGCCGAGCATGCGGCGTGTCAGCGGCAGCAATTGCCGGCCGCGGTGAGCCGGACGCCGCGCGAGTGGCGATCAAAAAGCGGCAGTTCAACCAGGCGCTCCAGATCGGCCAGCAACTGCGTCACCGCCGGCTGGCTCAGGCCAAGCGCATCGGCACTGCGCTTGAGGCTGCCAAGCTCGGCAAGCTTGACCAACACCTGTCGGGGGCACTGGCGGCGCAGCGCGTGCTGCGCGCTACACCCGACGGGTACACACTGCTGTTTGGCACCACCAGCGACATGGTCGTCACCCCGATCGCCAACCACAGCGCCGGCTATTCGGTGCGCGACTTCACGCCGATTGCCAAGGTGGACCGCTTGAGCAAGGCGGTGCAGGAGTTGCTGAACGACAAAGAGTTCACCGAGCGCCGCGCCAAACAGGGCGACGTGGCGCCACAGCCGCAATGCGCAGGCCTCACCCGACCACTCGGCGCTGCTCGAGGCGCAAGACCTGGCGGCCTTGCTGCAGGTCTGGGATGCGGCGCCCGCCATCCTGGTCGGCTCGTCGTATGGCGCCTATACCGCGCTGGCGCTGGCGATCGCGCGCCCCGAGTGCGTGCGCGCACTGGTGCTGCTGGAGCCACCGATGCTGCGCTGGGCCGACTTCAGCGCCGAGGGCCGTGCCGCACGCGTTGCCTTCGAGCGCGACGTGCGGCTGCCTGCCCGCGCCGCGTTCGAGTGCGGCGACGACGAACGGGGTGTGCTGCTGCTGACCGGCGGTATCACCGGGGCCGAGGCCGCCGCACGCATCGCACCCGACGCACTGCGCCGCCGGCTGGAGAACGCATTGGCGATCCGCATGCTCACCTTGTCCAGCGACGAGTTCCCGCTGCTCACGCCGCAGGACGTGGCATCGATCAGCGTGCCCACGCTGTTGATGGCCGGCGCGCAGACGCCGCTGATCCACGACACGGTTTTTCGCAACCTGTGCGCCGTGATGACGCAGGCCGAGGTGCACCGCATCCCGGCTGCTGGCCACAGTGCGGCGCGCGACAACCCGACCGCGTTCAACCGGCTGACGCTGGACTTCCTGACGCGCCAGGGATTGCTGGGCTGAGCACCACGCCGGGCATCCGCCTCACAGGCGTGATGCGATGGCCTGGCCAAGCTCGGTAGTGCTTGCCGTGCCGCCCAGATCGCGGGTGCGCGGGCCTTCGCGCAGCACGGCCTCGATCGCAGCCACGATGGCGTCGTGCGCAGCCCGGCCGGCGCCTTCACCGCCGGTCAGGAAATCCAGCATCAGCGCACCGGACCAGATCATCGCGATCGGGTTGGCGATGTTCTGCCCGAAGATATCCGGCGCCGAGCCATGCACCGGTTCGAACAGCGAAGGGAAGCGCCGCTCGGGGTTCAGGTTGGCCGACGGGGCCAGGCCGATGGTGCCGGTGCAGGCGGGACCCAGATCGGACAGGATGTCGCCAAACAGATTCGACGCGACCACCACGTCGAAGCGCTGCGGCTGCAGCACAAAGCGCGCCGCCAGGATGTCGATGTGCTGCTTGTCAACCTGGACCTGCGGGTAGGCGCGCGCCATTTCGTCGGCGCGCGAATCCCACCACGGCATGCTGATCGCCACGCCGTTGCTCTTGGTGGCCACGGTCAGCCGCTGGCGCGAGCGCTGGGCCGCCAGCTCGAAGGCGAACTTCAGAACCCGGTCGGTGCCCAAGCGGCTGAACACCGACTCCTGGATCACGATCTCGCGCTCGGTGCCCTCGTACATGATGCCGCCGAGTTTGGTGTACTCGCCCTCGGTGTTCTCGCGCACGATCAGGAAATCGATGTCACCGGGCTTGCGCGCATTCCCCTGCCCATCCACCAGCGGGCACGGAACACCCTCGAACAGGCGCACCGGCCGCAGGTT
The DNA here is from genome assembly GCA_031411635.1 of Betaproteobacteria bacterium. Taxonomy (GTDB): domain Bacteria; phylum Pseudomonadota; class Gammaproteobacteria; order Burkholderiales; family Burkholderiaceae_C; genus Pseudaquabacterium. The sequence goes on along the minus strand of JANOBL010000538.1, from coordinate 5,228 downwards.
GATGTACTGGTCAAACTGGCGCCGGAACTTCAGCAGGCTGCCCCACAGCGACACGTTGTCCGGCACGCTGGCGGGCCAGCCGACAGCACCGAAGTAGATCGCGTCCATGCCGCCAAGCTGCTGTTGCCAGTTGTCCGGCATCATCTGGCCATGCTGCTGGTGGTAGTCGCAGCTCGCCCATTCGATAGCGGTCAGTTCCAGCGCGATGCCGAAGCGCCGGGCCGCCGCCTGCAGAACCCGAACGCCTTCGGGCGCCACCTCTTTGCCGATGCCGTCGCCGGGTATCACTGCGATGCGGTAAACCTTGCTCATGCAAATCTCCGTGATGTGGTGGCAGACATCCTAAATGTGCATGGTTCATTGACAATGCCGTGATTGGTAAATCTTTGGTTCATGTATCGTGAACAATCCGTCGCCCGCCACTGAAGACCTTCGCGTGTTCGGCGCCGTGGTGCGAAAGTCGAGTTTTGTCGCGGCAGCGCAGGAACTGGGGGCTTCACCGGCCTACGTCAGCAAGCGCATCCGGGTGCTTGAGCAGCAGTTGGGCGTTCGCCTGCTGCACCGAACCACGCGGCGCGTGACCTTGACCGATGCAGGCGAGCGCGCTTACCGCTGGTCGCAACGCATCCTGGACGACATCGACCAGTTGCTGCAGGAGGTTGGCGGCACGCAGGCCCAGCCGCGCGGCACGTTGCGCGTATGCAGCAGTTTCGGGTTCGGGCGGCGGCAGGTGGCGCCGGCCATGGCCGATCTGGTGGCGCGCCAGCCGGACCTGCAGGTTCGGCTGGAACTGTTCGACCGCCTGGTGGACGTTGCGGCCGAAGGCTTCGACCTGGACGTGCGTGTCGGCGACGACATCGCACCACATCTGATCGCACGCCGGCTGGCCACCAACCATCGCGTGCTCTGCGCGTCGCCGCAGTATCTGCACCGGCGTGGCGCGCCGCGTGGGCCCGACGAACTGCAGTTGCACGACTGCCTGGTGATCAAGGAGCGAGATCACCCGTTCGGCGTGTGGCGGCTGCAGTGCGACGGCCGCGAACAGGTCTGAAGGTCGGGGGCCCGCTGTCCAGCAACAACGGTGAGGTGGTATTGCGCTGGGCGCTGGACGGCCGCGGCATCGTGCTGCGCTCAATGTGGCAGGTGGCGCCGCGCCTGGCTGCCGGGCAACTGGTGCAGGTGCTGCCGGGCTGCCTGCAGCCAGCCAATGTCTGGGCGGTGTATCCAACCCGGCTGGAGCGCTCGGCAAAGCTGCGCGCGGCCGTGGAGTTTTTGGCACAGCGCTTCCAGGCCTCAGGGGCGGCGCAGGGACGTTGGCATGCAGCCCCGCCGGGCGCTGACGCCGGCTAACCCATAACCTGCCGACTTGTGGCCCCGGTGGCCAACATCACCCGTCAAACCAGCACTGTTTCAGGCCCGGCCTGACGCGCTGCATGGGCACGCTGCGCCACCTGGCGCACCGGCAGGGTTTTCAGGCGGTGGTCACTCCACACCTGGCGCCAGCGGCGGGCGCCAGGCCGGCCGTTCCACAGGCCCAGCGCATGGCGGGTGATGTGTTGCCACGGGATGCCATGCCGGGCCTGCTGACGCTCGATGTAGGCCAACAGTTGCTGCTCGATGGACAGCCGCCAGGCGTCATCGGCCTGCACCGCATTGCCCTGGCCCCAGAACCGCGCATCCCAATCGGCCATCAGGCTGGGCTGGTGGTAGGCCTCACGGCCGATCATCACGCCGTCCACCTGGGCGAGCTGGCTGGCGATCTGGTCGTTGCTGCCCAGTCCGCCGTTGATCACGATCGTCAGATGGGCAAATTCACGCTTCAACTGGTGCACCAGTTCGTGACGCAGCGGCGGCAACTCGCGGTTCTCTTTCGGGCTGATGCCTTGCAGCCAGGCATTGCGCGCGTGCACGATGAACACGCTGCAGCCGGCCTCGGCCACGGTGCCGACAAAGTCGCGCACAAAGCCGTAGCGCTCGATGCGGTCGATGCCGATGCGGTGTTTCACGGTCACCGGCAGGTCGTTGCCCAGCACGTCACGCATCGCCTTGATGCCGTCACGCACCAGCGGGGCCTCTGCCATCAGGCAGGCGCCAAACGCGCCGCGCTGTACGCGCTCGCTGGGGCAACCGCAGTTCAGGTTGATCTCGTGATAACCCCATTGCCGCGCCAGGCGGGCGGCCTGTGCCAAATCGGCCGGCTCGCTGCCCCCCACCTGCAAGGCCAGTAGCTGCTCCTCGGGGTTGAAATCCAGGTGGCGCGGCAAGTCGCCATGCAGCAACGCGCCGGTGGTCACCATCTCGGTGTAAAGCCGGGTATGGCGGGTGATCAGGCGGTGGAAGAACCGGCAGTGCCGGTCGGTCCAGTCCATCATCGGGGCGATAGATACCAGCCAGGGTGACAAATAGCCCGGTACACCTGCTGCGTGATGTATACCTTTTGTCATGCAAAGTACCTTGGAATACCATCCGATGTCGCACGGGTGAGTGCAAGAGGTGAGTGCATGGCATCAATCAGCATGGTTCGCGGAAAGTGGCGGGCGCTTGTCAGGCGGTCAGGATATCCGGACAAACAGAAGTCGTTTGAACAGCACGCCGATGCCGTGCGCTGGGCGCGCAAGGAGTAGGCCGACCTGGATGCTCGCGGGCCGGGCTCTGGCGTCGGCGCGCTGGTGAGGCGCTGCCGCCATTCATGGGGGCCGTTCGCGCCACCGAAGACTTTGGCGTGCATGCAACTCGGTGGAAGCACCCGTCCGACGGTTCCATTCTGCTGGCTTTGACCGACGTTGCGCAAGACCGACCAATCCGTCAAGTTGCCTTCGTCGCATAGGCTTGTTGTTCGGCAACAAGTTGAGATGCGAAGAGCGGCTTCAAGGCAGCGCAGGTGGTGATCTGCGGTGGCGCACGCTTGCTTGCCAGGATCAAGGCGCCCCGCCTGGGGAGCCTACCCCAGCACCCGGCCCAGCAGCGCGCCAAGTTCTTCCAGCGTGTTCTCCTTGCGCATCAGTTCAATCACGCCAAGCTGTGCGGCAGCCAGCCTCAACTCGTCCGAAATGAAGCCGGAGCTGATCACCACCGGCAGGTTGGCGGCCAGCCCACGCAGCGCCTGCGCGACGTCCAGGCCAGACATCGGCGGCATGTTGTAGTCGGTCACCACGACGTCAAATTCGCCCGGTTGCGCGCGCACGGTCGCGATTGCAACCGCTGGGTCCGACAGGCAGGTAGCCCGGTATCCCTGGCGCTCCAAAAGGTGGCGCACCATCAACAGCATCACTTCGTCATCGTCGATGTACATGACGTGCTGACCATGCCCATGCGCGACTTCATCGAGCGCCGCAGGAGTGCTCAGATCCACAAGGCCTGCATCGGTGACGGGAAAATACAGATCGAAGCGCGTGCCGCTGCCCGGGCGGCTGCGCACGGCGATGTGGCCATGGTGGTTCGCCACGATGCCATGCACCACCGACAGCCCAAGCCCCGTGCCGACGCCAGGCGCCTTGGTGCTGAAGAACGGCTCGAAGATGCGGGCCTGCGTGGCGGCGTCCATGCCACGGCCGGTGTCGCTGACGCTCAGATGGGCGTAATCGCCGGGCGGCACGGCGTCCAGCGCTGCGGCGCCGATGCCAGCATCGATGTGCACCGCATCGATGCTCATCGCGATGCGCCCGGTGCTGCCCGACAACGCCTGCCAGGCATTGGTGCACAGGTTGATCACAATCTGCTGTAGCTGCGTCTTGTCGCCCAGGATCACCGGCTGCGGCTTTGCGGCGTCCACGCTGACCTCCAGCCGCACGGTGGCGGGCAGCGTGGCACGAAGGAGCTGCACCGCCTCCCGCACGATCGGCTCAAGCGCCTGCGCCTTCAGCAGCGTTGGCTGGCGCCGGCTGAATGCAAGGATCTGCTCGACCAGGGTGCGCGCCCGCTCGCCCGCCACACTGACTTGTTCCAGCAGCGCGCTCGCAGCGTGCGCGGTACCCAGCGTTTGGCGTGCCAATCCCAGGTTGCCCAGCATCGAGCCCAGAATGTTGTTGAAGTCGTGCGCGATGCCACCCGCAAGTGTGCCGATGGCGTCCATTTTCTGGGCCTCGCGCAACTGCGCCTCCAGCGATTGCCGGGCCTGCTCGGCTTGCTTGCGCTCGGTGATGTCGCGCTGCACGCCAACAAACTGGGTCGGCTGGCCGCCGGCATCGAACACCGGCGTGATCGACAGATCGTTCCAGAACGGCTCGCCATTCTTGCGGTAGTTCAGCACCTCGCCATGAAAAGGCCTTGCCGCAGTGACGGCCTGGTGGATGTTCTGCACCACCTGGGCATCGGTCTGCGCGCCTTGCAGAAGGGTGCAGGATCGCCCCAGCATGTCGGCCGCAGAGTAGCCCGACATCGTCTCGAACGCGGCGTTCGCGTAGGTGACGTTGCGCTGTGCGTCGGTGATCAGCACACCTTGCGAGATCGCGCCCAAAGCGCGATTGCGCAGGCGCAGCGTGGCCAGGCTCTCCTGCAATTTCTGCTGCGTGCTTTGCTGGTCTTCGATCACCGCCAACAGACGCTGCCGCGAGAGCTTGTCGGCTTCGCTGCAGCGTTGCTCGGTCAGGTCGGTGACGACCATGCACAGCGCCTCCGACAACCCATCGACGACTGATGGGTTGACCGACAGATAGGTCGGCACGCGCAGGCCCGTGTTCGTCAGCAAATCGATGGCCAGGCTGTGTTTGCCGGTGCGCCCCTCGGCCAACAGCGTGGCAAGGCTCAGGCGGGCCTCAGCGGCGAAGCACAGCTCGATGCGGGTGCCGATCAACCGGTTCAAGGGCCTGCCCAGCAAATTGGCGAAGCTGCGGTTGCACCATGCGACAACCCCGTCGGGCGTGAGGGTCAACGCGCCGTCCGCCATGCTTTCGACCAGCAGCCGGTAGGCTCGATCAGCGCCGTTCAGCGTGATCAACCGGCTGCTGCCCGCAGCGTCGGAAATGAACAGCGCATCCACCTCACCGCTGCCGACGGCCGGGACGGCGATTTCAAGCCCGGGTGGGCGCCGTGGTGACCCCGCAAGGCCTTGGGCGTCGCCCGGCGGCTGCGTCGGACAGCTCCGCGCGTCGGTTTCCCTGGTCGCCGTCATGTCGAGTTTCTCAAGCAAGCGACAGGTTCAGTTCACGAAGAACGTCCTGGGTGTTCGAAAGATCACCGATCAACATGCGGTGCGGCCTGGGCAACTGCTTGACCAGCGTCGGCAAGGC
>JANOBL010000537.1:0-5096 GCA_031411635.1 Betaproteobacteria bacterium | reverse complement strand
GAGAAATCCACCCCAAACCACCGACGGAGACAGCCATGGACAAAGACCCGACCCACACGCCGTTCTACAAGTCGCTCTACTTTCAGGTCATCACTGCCATCGTGCTCGGCGTATTGCTCGGCCACTTCTGGCCCGAGTCGGGCACTGCAATGAAGCCGCTGGGCGACGGCTTCATCAAGCTGATCAAGATGATCATCGCGCCGATCATCTTCTGCACCGTCGTGGTGGGCATCGCCGGCATGGAGGACATGAAGAGCGTCGGCAAGACGGGCGGTTATGCGCTGCTGTATTTCGAGGTCGTCAGCACGATCGCACTGATCGTCGGCCTGGTGATCGTCAACGTGTTGCAGCCGGGTGTGGGCATGAACATCGACGCGGCGACACTCGACAGCAAGTCCATTGCCGCCTACACCGGGCCCGGCAAGATGCAGACAACCACAGAGTTCCTGCTCGCGGTGATCCCGAGCACGGTGGTGGACGCTTTCGCCAAGGGCGAGATGCTGCAGGTTCTGCTGTTCTCCTTGATGTTCGGCTTTGCGCTGCACGGCTTCGGCGGCCGCGGCACGTTGGTGTTCGACCTGATCGAGAAGGCATCGCACGTGCTGTTCGCGATCGTCGGCTTCATCATGAAGGTGGCCCCGATCGGCGCGTTCGGCGCGATGGCATTCACCATTGGCAAGTACGGCCTGGCCTCGCTGATCCCGTTGGCCAAGCTGATGGGTACCTTCTACGCCACCTGCCTGGTGTTAATCATCCTCGAGCTCGCCAGCATCGCCAGGGCGCATGGCTTCTCGATCTGGAAGTTCATCAAGTACATCAAGGAGGAACTGCTGATCGTGCTCGGTACTTCTTCGTCCGAGTCGGTGCTGCCGCGCATGATGGCCAAGCTGGAGAACCTGGGCGTGCGCAAGTCCACCGTCGGCCTTGTCGTGCCTACCGGTTATTCGTTCAATCTCGACGGCACCGCGATCTATCTGACGATGGCCGCTGTGTTCATTGCCCAGGCCACGAATACGCCGCTGACGCTGACGCAGCAGTTGACTTTGCTGGCCGTGCTGCTGCTCACCTCCAAGGGTGCGGCCGGTGTCACCGGCAGCGGCTTCATCGTGTTGGCCGCCACGCTCAGCGCGGTGGGCGGAATTCCCGTGGCCGGGTTGGCGCTGATCCTGGGCATCGACCGCTTCATGAGCGAAGCACGCGCCCTGACCAACCTGATCGGCAACGGCGTCGCCACGGTCGTGGTCGGCAAGTGGACGGGCGACCTCGACGTGAAGCGCATGCACAGCAAACTCAACAACGAGACCGACGCCGAAGCCAACGAACCCGAGGCGGTGCTCGACCAGACCGAAGTGCATATGCCGGTCCATCCGGCACGCTGAAGCGAAGTGACCGTGCTGCCTTGGTGCTCGACATGACCCAGACCAACAGCCCGCACCGCATTGTCATCGTCGGTGGCGGTGCGGGCGGGCTGGAACTGGCCACGCGCCTGGGCGACACCCTGGGCAAGCGCGGTCTGGCCGAGATCACGCTGGTCGACAAGAACCGCACGCACGTGTGGAAACCCAAGCTGCACGAAATCGCCTCGGGCAGCATGGACCTGAGCGCACACGAGGTGGACTACCTGGCGCAGGCGCACTGGCACCAATTCCGCTTCCGCATCGGCGAGATGACGGCGCTGGACCGCCAGCGGCGCGAGGTGCGTGTGGCGCCCCACATCGACGCCGAGGGCCGCGAGGTCACCCCCGACCGGGTGTTCGGCTATGACACGCTGGTGCTGGCGCTGGGCAGCCTCAGCAACGACTTCGGCACGCCGGGGGTTGGCGAACACGCGCTGAAGCTCGAGTCCAAGGCAGACGCACAGCGTTTCCACGCCCGCATGGTCAACGCCTGCATCCGCGCGCATGCCCAGACAACGCCCCTGCGGCCCGAGCAGCTTCACGTGGCGATCATCGGCGCCGGCGCCACCGGCGTCGAACTGGCGGCCGAACTGCACCGCACGACGCGCGAGGTGGTGGCCTACGGGTTGGACCGGGTCGACGCCGAGAAGGACATCCAGGTCAACCTGATCGAAGCCGCCGACCGCGTGCTGCCGGCGCTGCCGCCGCGCCTGTCGCAGGCGACCGCGGAACTGCTGCAGAAACTGGGTGTCGTGGTGCACACCTCGGCCAAGGTGGCCGCCGTGCAGCCTGATGGCGTACGCCTGGCGGATGGACGGGTGCTGCCTGCGGAGCTGGTGGTGTGGGCGGCTGGCGTCAAGGCAGCGGACTTTCTCAAGGGCATCGCCGACCTGGAAAGCAACCGCATCAACCAGTTGGTCGTGAAGCCCACGCTGCAGACCACGCGCGACGACGACATCTTCGTCATCGGCGACTGCGCCGCCTGCGCCTGGCCCGAGGCCAACGGCGGCCAGGGCGGCTGGGTGCCGCCGCGGGCGCAGGCCGCGCATCAGCAGGCCTCGCACGTTGCGGCGCAGATCAAGCGCCGCATGGCCCGCAAGCCGCTCAAGCCCTACCGATACCGCGATTTTGGCTCGCTGGTGTCGCTGGGTGAATACAGCACCGTCGGCAACATGATGGGCGGGCTGATGGGTGGCAGCCTGATGATCGAAGGCGCGTTCGCGCGTCTGATGTACGTGTCGCTCTACAAGATGCACGAGCTGGCACTGCACGGCTTCCCGAAAATGGCACTCGACACACTGGCGCGCCTGATCACGCGGCGCACCGAGCCCCACGTCAAGCTGCATTGAAAAGGCGACCGAAGATGAATACGCTCTCGTCGAAAACCCAACCCAGCACATGGCTGGACGAACTGATGCGCTCGCCCGGCGCTCTGTGGCCCGGCACGGCATCAGCCCTGCAGGCGTGGCAGCAGGGCCTTGCGCAAATGACCCCTCTGTGGACCGGCGCTTTGAACCCGGCCACTGATGGCGACCGCCGCTTTGCCGCCGACGCTTGGCGCCAGGATCCGCGATTCGCGCCGTTGCTGCAGGGCTACCAACAGTTTGCCGCGCTCACGCGCAACGCGCTGGACGCGGCGCCGCTGGACGAACGCAGCAAAGCGCAGTGGGGCTTCGCGCTGCGTCAGGTGGTCGACGCGCTGAGCCCGGCCAACTGCCTGGCCACCAATCCAGAAGCGATGCAGACCGCGCTGACCAGCGGTGGTGCCAGCTTGGTGGAAGGCGCGCGGCTGTTCCTGGCCGACATGGCCCAGGGCCGCATCTCGATGACCGACAACCAGGCGTTCGAGGTCGGGCGCGACCTCGCGACCACGCCGGGCAGCGTGGTGTTCGAGAACCCGCTGATGCAGCTTATCCAGTACGCACCAACCACGCCCCAGGTGCACGAGCGGCCGCTGGTCATCGTTCCGCCGTGCATCAACAAGTTCTACATCCTCGACCTGCAGCCGGAAAACTCGTTGGTGGCCTATGCGGTTGCTCAAGGCCACACCGTGTTTCTGGTTTCATGGCGCAACGTCGGTACGGCACAAGGCCAGCTAGGCTGGGACGACTACGTCGAGCAGGGTGTGCTTCAGGCCCTGTCGGTGGTCGGCAGGATCAGCGGCGACCGCGTCAACACGCTGGGCTTCTGCATCGGGGGCACCTTGCTGTCCAGTGCGCTGGCGGTGGCGGCGGCGCGCGACGTAGCGCCCGCTGCGAGCGTCACGCTGCTGACGACCATGCTCGACTTTGCCGACACCGGCGAGTTGGGCCTTTTGGTCGATGAAGCCATGGTCGCGAAGCGCGAAAGCAGCATCGGTCGCGGCGGCCTGCTGCGTGGCAGCGAGCTGGCGCAGGTGTTCGCCGCGCTGCGCGCCAACGACCTGATCTGGCCCTATGTCGTCAACGGCTACCTCAAGGGGCAGGCGCCGCCGGCTTTCGACCTGCTGTACTGGAACGGCGACGACACCAACCTGCCGGGGCCGATGTATTGCTGGTACCTGCGTCAGACCTACCTCGAGAACCGATTGCGCGAGCCCGGCGGCACGGTGCAGTGCGGCGTGCCGGTGGACCTGTCACGCGTCGACGTGCCAGCGTTCGTCTTCGCCTCGCGCGAGGATCACATCGTGCCCTGGGCCACCGCCTATGCCAGCACCGGGCTGCTCGGCGGCGAGACTCGCTTCGTGCTCGGTGCCAGCGGGCATATCGCCGGCGTGATCAACCCGCCCGCCAAACGCAAGCGCCATCACTGGACCGGCCCGCTCGCAGCCGATGCAGATAGCTGGCTCGGTGCGGCGCAACAGGTCGAAGGCAGTTGGTGGCCGGCGTGGAGCGACTGGCTGGGTTCACATGCCGGCGCGCTGGTTGCCGCACCGCGGCAGCCGGGCAACGCCGAGTTTGCCGTCATCGAGCCCGCCCCCGGGCGGTATGTGAAGGAAAAGGCGGCCTGAGCCTGCCACCCTGTTTTCAACCCAAGGAGATTCGCATGACCGACATCGTGATCGTCGCCGCGCAACGCACGGCCGTAGGCAAGTTTGGCGGCTCGCTGGCCAAGACGCCGGCGCCTGAGCTTGGCGCCCATGTCGTCAAGGGCCTGCTCGCCAAGGCCGGCGTGGCGGGCGACGCCGTGTCCGAGGTCATCATGGGCCAGGTGCTGACGGCCGGCTCGGGTCAGAACCCGGCGCGCCAGACGGTGATCAAGGCGGGCCTGCCAGTGGCAGTGCCCGGCATGACGATCAACGCGGTCTGCGGCTCGGGCCTGAAGGCCGTGATGCTGGCGGCGCAGGCAGTGAAGTGCGGTGACGCCGAGATCGTCGTCGCCGGCGGCCAGGAAAACATGAGCGCCGCGCCGCACGTGCTGCTGGGCTCGCGCGACGGCCAGCGCATGGGTGACTGGAAGATGATCGACTCGATGATCACCGACGGCCTGTGGGACGTCTACAACCAGTACCACATGGGCACCACGGCCGAGAACGTGGCCAGGAAGTACGGCATCGGCCGCGATAAGCAGGACGCACTGGCGCTGGCGTCGCAGATGAAGGCGGCGGCGGCGCAGGAGGCCGGCCGCTTCAACGACGAGATCCTGCCCTTCAGCATCGCGCAGAAGAAGGGCGACCCCATCGTCTTTGCCGCCGACGAGTTCGTCAACAAGAAGACCAGC
>JANOBL010000536.1:0-4279 GCA_031411635.1 Betaproteobacteria bacterium | reverse complement strand
GCGGTGCTGCCGGTTCCAGTCGGTTTCACCATGGCGGATCACGATCAGCGATGTCATGCCGGGCATTGTCACCGCTGGTTAGGGTCATTTGCATGACGCCGTCCGCACACGCCGGCAACAAGCAGCCCGGTCAAAACGCCATGGGCAGGCCCCGGCAATGCAAGCTTGCCAAGTCAGCCAGGAATATCGGGCTCGACCAGGTTGGCCAGTTGTGCCATCGATTCCTGCCAACCCAGATAACACATTTCCAGCGGAATGACGCTGGGGATGCCCTCCTGGACAATCATCACGTCGGTGCCGCATAAAACCGGCCGCAACAACACCGTGACCTGCATCTCGCCCGGCAAGTTGGGATCGTCAAACTTGTCTTTGTAGCGGATGCGCTCAAACGGCACCAGTTCCAGATATTCCCCGCCAAATGAATGGCCGTGGCCGGTGCTGAAATTGCTGAACGACATTCTGAAGGTGCCCGCGACAACCGGGTCCAGATGGTGCACCTTGCAGGTGAAACCATAGGGCGGCAGCCATTTGGCCATGGCGTCGGCGTCCAAAAACGCCCGGTAGATTTTTTCGGGCGTGGTCCGCAGTACCCGATGAATTTGCACGGTGCCCGTTGTCATTTTTTACTCGCAATTCAAGAAGTTGACAGCATTGATGAATACCGGGACCGGCGTTGCAGCGTGACGCCGGACTCGCGCGTTGATTTTTCTGGCCGATGCCCGCACAGCGCCATGATGGACACAATACCCACCCCCAGCAAAAGCCAGGCAGCAGGTTCGGGCACGGGGTTGGCAAGCACCGAATAGTTGTCAAAGTATGCAGCATAGTTGGCGGGGTGATAGCCCGCTGCTGCACTGGCGCCAACAACGGTTAGTTCCCCACGAGAAAATGTTGTACTGGGCGCTACGTCGGCGGCAAATGCCACCGCACCTAAAACAGTGTCATCCAGGTAATAGCGGGTCAGGCCAGCGGAGAAATCGATTTGCAAGCCGACACGGTGATAGGCGCCAAGTTGAGCGTGCGTCTGAAATAGATAATCCTCACCCGCTTGACTGCCAAATCCATATGCAAACCCGTCCGAAGACAGGATCAGTTGAAAGGTTCCATCTGACGCATCCAGGCCGATCGACGCAGACAGCCCGGCACTGATCAGATCGCCGTCAATTGGCGGCGATGTTTGCGGGCCATCCAGGCGCATGTGCACGCCGACCGAGACAACCGGAAGTCCGCTTACCGCAGCGGCAAAATTATCAGCCTGATGCCGGTACACGCCAAACGGAAATGGCAAAGCGCCTGGATTGACTTGCAAAGACTGTGATCCCGTTTTTGGTTGGGCCGCGGTGATCAAGCCACCAATCCGGCCAAACTGAGCTTCCCAGTTGTCCTGATTGTGAATCTGCGCATTGACAATGTAACTTGGCGCCTCGAATCCAGTTTCGTAAATGACCAAGCTGGCTCGGCTGTTGAACGGCAACGCGCCCAGTAAAACAAGAGGCAGTAACAAGGCCCGTAGTTTGCATAGGGACATAGCATTTCTCCTGGAGTAGTGCGAGAACACAGCCGGCAGCAATGGCAATACGCTTTATCCCGAGCTCGCTGGTTTTACTTGCGCCGATCTCAAAAGGGCGGGGCGTTCCACCAAACCACCAAACCCGGTTAAGCGCTGAACGCCCCCGCCATCGCCAGCAACCACAGTGCACCAAATACAAACGGCAGGCTTTGTGCCGCCCAGCGCCCGCGGTTGCCGATATGGCGGCTGGGTGTCAGGCTGCACAGCCGGTTCAAGCCGGCGTCCTGGTATTGCTGGCTGATCTCTTCGGTGGCCGCCAGCGCCGCAAAGATGCTGACGCCGATGATGGCCGCCACCGCCATGCCAAAAAACGGAAACCCGAACACCAGCCAGTGCAGCTTGGCGGTGGACAGCGTGCCATAAGCGGTGAACAGCAGGCCCTCGGACAGGATCAGCCACATCAGGCGGTGGTTGACCAGGTTATCCTCGTGGGTCCATTGATCCCGCAGCGCGCGGTACAGGTCCCAGTTTGGTGGCGGTGGCGGTGGGTCTTGCAGCATGGCCAAAGCCGGTTCAAAACATCGTGTTGGGGTTGGCCGAGGTGCCTGGCACCAGTTGCAGCACATCCCAATGTTCCAGGATTTTGCCTGCCGCATCCAGCCGAAAGATGTCGATGCCGGCCCAATCGCTGTCTTGCTCGCCTGGCCACACCTGGTGGCAATGCAGCACCACCAGGTCGGCTTCGGCCACCACCCGTTTGAAGTAAACCCGTTTGCCGGGGTATTGACGTGCCATGCGCTCAAAGTAGTCGACAAAGGCAGCGGCACCATCGGCCACCTGCGGGTTGTGTTGCCGGTAGCTGTCGCCGGCATAGCGGGCGATGGCCTCGGCCGGTTGGCATTGATTTGAACATCAGCTCGTAAAACGCCAGCACGTTTTGTTTGTTGCGTTCGAGCGGGGACAGGTCGGTTGGCATGTGGATGATGGGTTGGGCTTGCCCATCGGATGGCAGCGTGGTTGGGTCCGAGCCTGAAACCGCACGGCGTGCTTGCTCAGGCCGTTGCGCCAAGCACATTTACCGCCAACGAACCGGCCGCGGCGCGCATGCGATCGTCGTTGGTCCAGAACTCGGCGCAGCCGTGGTGAAGCGCGGTGGCCAGGTGCAGCGCATCGGGTGTTTTCAGGCCGTGTTGCGCACGTAGGCTGAGCGCGCGGGCGAAGATTTCGTCACCTATCGGTAGCCACTCTTGCTGCTCCAAGACGGTGTTGTAGAGATTTACGAGCGCCTGGTTACCGCTGCGCAAAGGCTTGACCAGCACCTCCAGACGCGCCAACGGCGATACGCAAAGGATCACATCCTGCTGCGCCAGAACCCATTGCGTTGCGGCCTGGGCCAGTGGCCCTGATCGCTCAACCCAGTAGATCAGCAGGCAGGCATCGGCGTAGACGCGGCGCATCAGGCGTCATTCCAATCGTTGCGCAGTGCCTGAATGCGTGCTTCGATCTCCTGCGGGTCGGCAGGCGGCAGGGCCAGGAACTCGGGTGACTGAAGCAGCGCTTGAAGCTTGGCAATGCTGCCCCGGCCAGGGTCACCCGCGGTGGCCTGGGCCGGCTGCCCGGTCTCGGGCAGCGGCTCCAAAATCGTGACCAGCACCGGCACCGGTTTGTCTTTGGCCAGCGAGGGCGGCAGTTGAACTTGCCCATTGGGGTGCAGCGTGGCGCGCACTGTCAGCATGGCTTGCAACTCCTTTGGGGGTGGACTTCTCGCAGGCGGCCAGCTTGTCCGCCAGACTCGGATGATGATTATTGGTGCTGCGCGCCTTGGCGGGGATGCGCCAACTGCGGCGGCGCGCGCCCCAAGCCGTCAAAATCTGAACTCCCCCCGCAGATTGACCGTGGTGTAGCTGCGTGCGCTGTTGTCGTTGGCCTCGCTGCTGCCATCGGCCAGCGTGGTGGTGCTGCCGGTGTCGTAGCGTCGCGCGCTGGCATTGCTGACGGTCAGCCGCAGGCTGGCATCGGGGCTGAAGCGCCATACCGCGTAGGCGTCCAGCACGCTTTTGACACCCTGGCGGGTGGTCTGGTTGTCGATCTGCGTCAGCGCAAACCCGGGCGTGAAGTTCAGGCTGGCGCCCACGGTCAGCGGCGTGCCACGCAGCGGCCAATCAGCGCCAATGTTGGCGGTGTACGGCGGCTGGCCTTCGAGCCGGTTGTTGGCGCCGCTCACCTGGCCGACATAACTCCACATCAGGCTGAAGTTGGCGCGCAGCGAGATCGGCAGCTCGGTGTTCCACAGGTCGCTGAGCCGGGCCTTGGCTTCCAGCTCCAGCCCGGCGGCGTCGGCCTGGCCGATGTTTTGCGGCTGCGCCACCCAGCGCTGCGCGGTGGCGTAGGGCACGGTTTGCAGGCTGCGCACGGTCCGGATCAGGTTGTCGATGCGGCGCGCAAATATGTTGGCGCTGACGATGCCGCCGGCATCCAGGTAATGCTCGATGCCCAGCTCCAGCCCCCAGGCCAGCTCGGGCAGCAGCGCGGGGTTGCCCAGCCGGTCGGGGCTGGTGGCTGAGTTGGGCTGGCCCAAGTCGGTGTACAGCGACGAGATCGCCGGCCGCGCCACCAACTGGTTGGTATTGGGCGAGCGGTAGCTGCGGGTCAGGCTGGCGCGGATCTGGTCGCGTGGCGCATCGGGCAGCTTCCACACCATATGGGCCAGCGGCGTGAACACCGCGCTGCGGTTGTGCACCTGGGCCAGCGCCGAATCGCTGGCCGTGG
>JANOBL010000535.1:0-6717 GCA_031411635.1 Betaproteobacteria bacterium | reverse complement strand
CAGCAGCGCGGCCTTGGCAGCGTTGTGGGTGGCCATTGCGGTCAGCCCACCCTGGTCCTTGATCCACTTGAACACCAGGCCGGCGATGTAGATCGCGTAAGTGGGCGGGGTGTTCAGCATCGAGTCGTTCTCGGCCTGCTCCTTGTAGTTGAAGGCCGACGGGCAGAGTGGGTGGGCACGGTCCAGCAAGTCGTCGCGCACGATCACGATCGTCAGCCCGGCCGGGCCGATGTTCTTTTGCGCGCCGCCGTAGATCAGCCCATATTTCGCCACGTCCACCGGGCCCGACAGGATGTTGCTGGACATGTCGGCAACCAGCGGCACAGCGCCGGTGTCGGGCGTGAAGTGGTATTCCACGCCGCCAATCGTCTCGTTGCTGCAGATGTGCACATAGGCGGCATCCGGGTCCAGCTTCCAGGTGGCCTGCGGCGGCACGCTGGTGAAGCCGCTGGCCTCGGCGCTGGCGGCCACATGCACCTTGCCGTAACGCTTGGCCTCTTTCATCGACTTCTTCGACCATTCACCGGTGTTGATGTAATCGGCGCTGGTCTTGCTGCCCATCAGGTTGAGCGGCACGATGGCGTTTTCGCCAATCGCCCCGCCCTGCATGAACAACACCTTGTAGTTGGGGGGAACAGCCATCAGCTCGCGCAGCAGGCTTTCGGCCTCGGCATGGATGGCGATGAACTCCTTGCCGCGGTGGCTCATCTCCATCACCGACATGCCACTGCCATGCCAATCGAGCATCTCGTCGGCGGCCTGGCGCAGCACGGATTCGGGCAGGGCGGCCGGGCCGGCGCTGAAGTTGAACACTCGGGTCATGACACAGGGCTCCAAAGAGGGGGACGTGGGTGGCTTGGGTGGATCGGCCGGCCCGGAAGCATACAGGCAGCGGTGGTGGGCGCTAGGGCCCTGGCCAAGCCGCCCAGGCCTGGTCTGAAAAAAGAATCAATCACTACAAAATTTGTAGCATATGATTCAACTCATGTGGTCCTTGCTGCTCGTCACCCTGCCCACCCAGCCCAATGCCGTGCGGCTGCGCATCTGGCGTGCGCTGAAGGCGCTGGGCTGCGTGGCGCTGCGCGACGGCGCCTACCTGTTGCCGGCCACGCTGGGCGCAACGCTGGAAACGCTGGCCGACGAAGTGCGGGCCCATGGCGGCACGGCATCGGTGTTGTGCATGACGCCACGCGACGATGCCCAGCGCGACGAGATCCTGGCCCAGTTTGACCGCAGCGAGGCCTATGCCACTTGGCGCGAGGGCGTCACGGCCTTGTTATCGGCCCTGCCCAGCCTGGCCGAGACCGAGGCCCGGCGCCGCCAGCGCAGCGTGGCCGATGCGCTGACCACGCTGCAGGCCATCGATTACTACGCTGGCGCGGCAGCCACGCAGGCAGCGTCCGATCTGGCCGCACTGCGCGGCGCGCTGGACGCACGCTTTTCACGCGGTGAACCGCAAGCTCTTGCGGCTGCCGGCATCGCGTTGTTGGACCGGACGCGTTTCCAGGGCAAAACCTGGGCCACACGCGCCCGGCCCTGGGTGGACCGGCTGGCCTGCGCCTGGTTGATCCGCCGTTTCATCGATCCGCAGGCCCGCTTCGTCTGGCTGGCTGTGGACGAGGCGGCAATCAAGACACCACGCGGCGCGCTGGGTTTTGATTACGACGGCGCGCGCTTCAGCCATGTCGGCAGCCTGGTCACGTTTGAGGTGTTGATGGCCAGTTTTGCGCTGACCGGCGACGCCAGCTTGCGTCGCATCGCCGGTGCGGTGCATTACCTTGATGCCGGCGGCATCCCGGTGCCCGAGGCCGCCGGGCTGGAAGCTGTGCTGGCGGGGCTGCGTGCGCTGCAGGCCGACGACGATGCGCTGGCCGCCAGCGCCGGCCTGATTTTTGATGCGCTGTACGCGGCGCCTGGAGCCCCCCCTTGAACACTGCCACCGATTCAAAAACCGCTCCCGAAGCGGTTGGTTTTGCCGAAGCCCTGCGCTTCTGGCTCAAGCTGGGCTTCATCAGCTTTGGCGGGCCGGCCGGGCAGATATCGATCATGCACACCGAGTTGGTGGAGCGCCGGCGCTGGATCAGCGAGCAGCGCTTTTTGCATGCGCTCAACTACTGCATGCTGCTGCCCGGCCCCGAGGCCCAGCAGCTTGCCACCTACATCGGCTGGCTGATGCACCGAAGCTGGGGCGGCATCGTGGCCGGCGCGCTGTTTGTGCTGCCGTCGCTGCTCATCCTGGTCTTGCTGTCGTGGATCTACCTGCGCTTTGGCAACCTGCCGCTGGTGGCGGGCATCTTTTACGGCCTCAAGCCTGCGGTCACCGCGCTGGTGCTGCACGCGGCGCACCGCATCGGCAGCCGGGCCTTGAAAAACCGCTGGATGTGGGCCATAGCGGCGGCATCGTTCATTGCGATCTTTGCGTTTGACACGCCGTTTCCGGCCATCGTGCTGGCCGCCGCGCTGATCGGACACTTTGGCGCCAAGCAATGGCCGCAGGTGTTTGCGCTGGGTGGTGGCCACGGCGCCGCCAAGGCCGGCTATGGCCCGGCGCTGATCGACGACCACACGCCCACACCGGCGCATGCCCGCTTCTCGCGGGTGCGGCTGGCCCAGGTGCTGGGCACAGGCGCGACGCTGTGGCTGGTGGTGATGGCCACACTGCTGCTCAGCCAGGGCTGGCAAGGCACGCTCACGACGATGGCCTGGTTTTTTACCAAGGCCGCGCTGCTGACTTTTGGTGGCGCCTACGCGGTGCTGCCCTATGTCTACCAAGGGGCAGTGGAGCAGCAGCACTGGCTGACCGGCACCCAGATGATTGACGGCCTGGCGCTGGGCGAAACCACACCCGGCCCGCTGATCATGGTGGTGGCGTTTGTCGGTTTTGTCGGCGGCTGGGCCCGGCAGGTGCTGGGGCCGGACGCGCTGTTCTGGGGTGGGGCCTTGGCCGCCACGGTGGTCACCTTCTTCACCTTTTTGCCGTCCTTCGTCTTCATCCTGGCCGGTGGGCCGCTGGTGGAGGCCACGCACGGCAAGCTGGGCTTTACCGCGCCGCTGTCGGCCATCACCGCCGCGGTGGTGGGCGTGATCCTGAACCTGGCGCTGTTCTTCGCCTGGCATGTGCTGTGGCCGCAGGGCTGGGCCGGGCGTTTTGATGTTGTTTCGGCGCTGATCGCGGTGCTGGCCGCGCTGGCGCTGTTCCGTTTCAAGCTGGGCGTGCTGCCCCTGCTCGGTGGCTGCGCCATCGCCGGGCTGTTGTTTCAACTGGCGCGCAACGGAGCAACTGCATGAGTCATATCACCCCGGCCGAACTGGCGCTGTGGCGCGCCCAGGGCTTTGAGTTTGACTTGCTGGACGTGCGCCGCGCCGGCGTGCGCGCCCAGCACGGTGCCGACATTGCCGGTGCACGCTGGCACGACCCCGCCGCCTGGCTGGACTGGAAAGACAGCATCCGC
Source organism: Betaproteobacteria bacterium (assembly GCA_031411635.1). Lineage (GTDB taxonomy): Bacteria > Pseudomonadota > Gammaproteobacteria > Burkholderiales > Burkholderiaceae_C > Pseudaquabacterium. The sequence continues at coordinate 3,265 of JANOBL010000535.1, read as the reverse complement.
AGCGACCAACCGGTGGTGCTGTACTGCGCCAAAGGCCACGAGATTGGCCAGGGTCTGACCACCACGCTGCGGGTGCTGGGCGTGGATGCACGCTACCTGGTGGGTGGCATGCAGGGCTGGCTGGAAGAAGGCCGGCCGGTTGTCCCGCTCACCCCGGCCGGCGAAACGCGATGAAATGGCTGGCCAAGCTGAATGGGTTTTGTCGACGACCTGGAGTTTTGGGCCGATCCCATAGACGGCGTGATCCACGTGCACTCGGCGTCCCGGCTGGGGCGCAAGGATTTTGGCGTCAACCGGGCGCGCATCGGGCGATACGGGCGGCGTTGGACCAAGCGCCCTGAGCCGCCTCAGCCGCTGCCCAAGGCTCTGAGCCGGCACTCGAGCAAGCCTTCGGCCAAGGTCTGGCGCGCTCGGTCTGCCAACTCAGCGGCGCGGCCTTGACGAGTCGCTGGCCATGCCCAACGCCGCCAGGATTTCAAGCTGCCGCGCCAGCACAAAAGCCTGGGCGGCCTGCACCGTCGGCAGGCGCGGGCGCCGCACGCCGTCGATCTCGGTGGCACCACCGCCAAGGCAGTTGCCGTCCTCGAACAGGTCGAAGCCTGACTTGATGATCGTCAGCGGCGGGTGGGCGCCATGCGGGCAAGGCGTGTAGCAAGGAAAACGTGCCGGCCGCGCGATGAACTGCTGGCCGCCGGCTTTCACCGTCACTTCGGCCATCAGCGGCTGCTCGCGTGCTTGCTCGGGTGGCGCCTTCGCCGGGCAGCGGCGGTGAAAGGCCAGCCACTGCGCACGCGCCGCAACGGCATGCGGGCATTCGGTTTCGGCACAGGTCAGCCGCAGCAGCACCTGGCGCTCGACGCGCACCCCGTCGCACCAGTACTGCGCCCGGCGCCGGCCTTGGCCATCGATGCGCGCCGCGACCGCGACGCTGTGCGGTCCATGCAGCGTCGTCACCGTCGCAGTCGTTTTCCAGCGCGTGCCCAGCACTGCCGAGGCCGGCACTTTGAGATCGGCTTCATCGATGAGTTGAAGAACGTCCATTGCGCCTGCTGATGCTCGGCACGCGGCTGCAGGGCTGGCCGCCCTGCCCGGACGGCGCAGCCGGTTGACGCGGCCGCCGCTGTCAGTCCAAAGGCCAGGCCGGCATAAGCCCCCGCATCTGCTCCCAGGCCAGGCCAAGCTGCAGCACGCCCAGGTCATCAAACCTGTGGCCGATGATCTGCAGCCCGATCGGCAGGCCGGCAGCGGTGAAGCCGCAGTTGATCGACAGCGCCGGCTGCTCGCTCATGTTGTACGGCACCGTGAAAGCGATGTGCTCAAACGGCCATGCCGGATCGTTGGTCGGGCTGGCCCAATCGGCGGCGTAGCTGGGCACCGGGCTGGTGGGCGACAGCACAAAGTCAAAAGGCTGGCAGGCGCCGACGGCTGCGTCGCGCAAGGCCGCCATCTGGCTGTAGCCGGTGAAAACTTCCGCCGCGCTGAGCCTGGCGCTGGTGGCCACCCAATCGCGGATGTAGGGCAGCACCTTGGCGCGCCGCGCTTCGGGCAAGGCCATCATGTCCAGGTAGCTGCGCATGCGCCAGAAGCGGTCCAGGCCGTCGATCATTGCGCGGGTGCTGAACGACTCCAGCGGCTCGATGATGGCGCCGGCCGCCTCGAAGGCGCGTGCAGCGACCAGCACTGCAGCGTGCGTCTCTGGCTCCACCGCCAAGCCCCAGCCGGCATCCATCAGCAGGCCGATCTTCAAGCCCCGAATCTCCCGCTGCAGGTCTTGCCAATGGATGGCCTGCGGCGGCAGGCTGGTGGCATCACGCGCATCGGGCTGGCTCAGCAGCGCCATCAGTGCCGCGTTGTCAGCCACCGTGCGGGTCATCGGCCCGGCCACCCTGCCGGCATAGGGCGGCTTGATGGGCACGCGGCCGGCGCTGGGCTTCAAACCCACCAGGCCACACCAGCCGGCCGGCAGCCGCACCGAGCCGCCGATGTCGGTGCCCACATGCAAGGGCCCATATCCTGCAGCCGCAGCGGCCGCAGCGCCGGCACAGCTGCCACCGGGGTTCTTGCTGGTGTCCCAGGGATTGCGGGTGAGCGGGTGAAAGCTCGACAGCCCGGACGACAACATGCCGTAGTCGGGCATCGTGGTCTTGGCCAGCAGCACCAGGCCGGCTTCGCGCCAGCGCGCAGCGGGTGGGGCGTCTTCGGTCAACGGCTGCAGCTCGGTGGCAGCCGTGCCCACCGGCATCGCATTGCCCCGGGTGGCGATGTTTTCTTTCAGCGTGCCGGGCACGCCGTCCAGCGACGACAACGGCGTGCCGGCCAGCCAGCGTGCCTCGCTGGCGCGGGCCTGCTGCAGCGCAGCCTCGGGATCGTAGGCGTACAGCGCCTGCAGCTTCGGCTCTTGGCGGGCGATCTGGGCGATCACCGCTTGCGTGACCTCCACCGGCGACAAGCTGCGATTGGCAAAGCCCGCCGCCAGTTCAACCGCGCTCAGGGTGTGCAAGGCTGCCACGTGGCGCTGCTTTTCAGGACGTGGCTTCGTCGTCGTGCGCGGCCAGCGTGCCTTGGTGAAACACCATCAGCCAACGCCCACCCTGCTGCTGCCAGACGCTGCTGCGCAGGGTCTCTACCCCGTCGCCGCGGGTCACCCGCCAGGTGGTGAGCGCCGCGCCCGGCGCCAGCAGCTTGACCTTGAAGCCCCGCCCCTGGCGCGCGATTCTGGGCGGCTCGGACGCCAGCATCGCCAGGATCGCATCCCGGTTGAACACCCGGCCCGAGGCGCCGAACTCGACAAACTCGGGCGCCAGCAAGGCGCCCACCTGGGCCGGCACGGCGCGCACGGCCGGGTCCAGCAAGCGCTGTTCCAAGGCCAGCAACTCGGCTTTCAGCTCCGATTCAACACTCATGCCCAGCTCACCTGGGACATGTCGTTGGCAAACACCGGGGAACTGGCCCACAAACCCTTCAAGCCCCGGCGTGAGATGGCGACCTGGGTGGGATTGAAGATAAACGCGTTGACCGCATCGTTGGCAATCTGGCGCTGGATGTCGCCATACAACTGCACCTGCACCCGGCCGCGCCCGGCCTCGGCGCGCTTTTTGGCCAGATCGTTGAAGGCCTTGCTGTCGTAGCCCCAGTAGTAGGCCGGGTTGGCGTACTGCATGTAGTCCAGCGGCTCGACGTGGTTGATGATGGTCAGGTCGAACTGGCCCTTGAAGGGGCCGGCCAGCCACTGCGCCCACTCGACGTTCTCGATCTTGGCCGTGAT
>JANOBL010000534.1:0-5447 GCA_031411635.1 Betaproteobacteria bacterium | reverse complement strand
GTAGCGCGCCAGCGCCGAGCGGCAGTAATCCGGGTTGGCCGACAAGAACTGCGCCGGCGTGGTGTCGCGGTTGGTGAAGTTGCAGCGCCCACCACCCGAGATGCGGATCTTCTCGGCCACCTGTTCGGCATGGTCGATCAGCAGCACCTTCAGGCCACGCTGGCCTGCGATGCCGGCGCAGAACAGGCCTGCCGCACCCGCGCCCAGCACGATGGCGTCGAAGGATGGGGCTGGGCTGGGCATGGCGCGCGATGATAGTCGCGCGCTGTGGGGCTTCAGGCGGCTTGGCGGGCCTCCGGCAGGGCCTGGTTTTGCAGTGCCAGCAGCGCCTGCAGCACATCACCGATCACCAGCACGGCCGGGCTGCCCAGGCCTTGCGCGCGTACCGTATCCGCCAGACCGCCCAAGGTGGTGACAGCGATGCGCTGGGCCGGCAGGCTGGCATGCTGAACCACGGCTGCCGGCGTGTGCGCTGCCAGGCCTTGCAACAACCCGGCTTGCAGGGCCGGCAACTGCGCCACGCCCATGTAGACCACCAGGGTCAGGCCTTGCGCAGCGGCTGCCGCCAAGCTAGGCCAGTGCAGCGCGGCGGCACCGGGTTTGGGATGGCCGGTGACCAGCATCACGCCGTGTGCGTGGTCGCGGTGCGTCAGCGGCACACCCAGCGCTGCACTTGCGGCCACGGCGGCGGTGATGCCGCTGGCAATTTCCACCGTGATGCCGTGGCGGCGCAATTGATCCGCCTCTTCGCCGCCGCGGCCAAACACAAACGGGTCACCGCCCTTGACGCGCACCACGCGCTCACCGGTCAGCGCCTCGTTGACCATCAGCTTCAGGATGAACGCCTGTGGGGTGCTCTGGCAACCGCCGCGTTTGCCCACCTGCACCACACGCGGCGGGCGGCGACGCCCACGCAAGGCCAGCGCCAGCACCGCATCGCTGACCAGGTCGTCCACCAGCAGCAGCGTGGCGCGGCGCATCAAGCGCAAGGCTTTCAAGGTGATCAATTCGGGGTCGCCGGGGCCAACGCCAACCAAGGCGCACCAGGGTGTCATGCTTGTTTCTCGTGAGCGGTGGAGGTGGACGCCAAACGGTGCAAGCCGCGCAGCAGCAAATCCACCTGTTTGTCCAGCGGCGCCGGGCCGGGCTTTTCACCGGCCACCACGCCCTGGATGTAGACCGCCACGGTGGCGGCGTCGATCTGGCGCGGCAGCAGCGGCAGCTCGGCCAGCACACCTTCCTGCGCCGGGCAGGACAGATCGGCCTGCCACTGGCCACCCAGCCAGGTATCGAGCTTGGGGCAGCGGCGTGGATCGGCCACCGCCTCGCCTTCGGTGCCCCGCAGCAGCATCAGGTCGCCGGCGCTGCGCTCGGCAAAATCGGCCATCAGCTTGCCAAACTCCGGGTGGGTATGGCTGGCCAGGCGCAGCGCCGGTGCACCCAGCACCGGCTGCAGCAGCTTGGCAACGGTATGGCCCGAGTTGCGCAGGCCCACCACCCAGCGCACATCCAGCAAGCGCTGCAGCGCCGGGCTCAGGGTTTCGGTGGTGACAAAGGCCGGCTCGCGGCGCTGCCAGCGCTCGTGCACTGCCGCGCCGCTGTCCACCGGTGCCAGGCCCAGGGCCTGGAAGATCTCGGCGCTGGTCACCCGCGCCGGATCGTGCAGCGGGCCGTGTACCAGCACCCGCGCACCCTCTTGCGCCAGCCGCATTGCCAGCAGCGGGGTCAAATTGGGCAAGCGGCGCGCGCCGTTGTAGCTGGGGATCACGATCACCGGCAGGTCGCTGTCGAGCGTCATGCAGCGGGCTTGCGTGGTCTGGGCAAAACCCAGCAACTCGTCCACCGTCTCGCCCTTGATGCGCATCGCCAGTGCAAAGGCACCCACTTCCAGGTCGGTCACCCGGCCGTCCAGCACCTGGGCCAGCAAGTCAGCCGATTGCTCGATGTTGAGAGACCGGGCGCCTTCGCTGCCACGGCCAATCTCCTTGATGTACTGCGCGATGCCCATGGCCTAACCCGTGTGTTTGGTGGTCAAAACAGATGCAGGAACACCGCAAGTTTCGGGCCGTTGCCTGACAAGCTGTGTGAGCCCGTCTCGCGTGTCAATGCCGCAGCGGCGCCACCCCCACCTGGGGCATGTGGGCCAGGCCGATGGCGCGGGCATGGTCTTCGAAGCCCTTGTTCTTCCAGAAGAAGGCGCCAGGCATCGTGGTGGGGATCACCAGCACATAAAACAGCGCGCGGCTGACGATGCTGGTGGCCAGCACCGCGCACCCAATCAGCGCCAGCGCGGCCACCGCGATCAAGCCTATGCCCGGCCGGGTCAGCAGCAAGCCTAGCAAAACAATGCTGGCCACGAGGCTGGCGCCCAGCACATAGTTGCGCAGCAAAAAGGTTTTGCCGAAAGTGGTGGACTGCACGTAGTAAGACGCGCCGCCTTCGTCTTCCGATGCCGACATCGCTCGAGCATGGGCCCAATGCCCCAGCGTCTCTGCTGCCAGGCCCAGCACCAGCAGGCCGGTGCAGACCGTCAACACGGTGTGCAGGCCCAGGCCTTGGGCCTGCAAGGTGGGCAGCATCACCAGCGCCGCCAGCAGGCTGCCCAATGACAAGGCGCTGCCAAAGAAGGCCGTGCTCACCTGCCAGTGGTTCCAGAACGGCCGGGCGCGGATGCGGTAGCAGCGTGTCATGTAGTACAGGCCCACACCGCTGGCCAGCACCGCCAGCAGGCCGGTGGTATTGGCCAGCGGGGTCAAGGCCGGATGCTCGATTTTCCCCAGCACCGCCTGCACCCACGGATGCTGCGGCAGCTTGAACAGCAGGTGCAGGCCCAGCATGGCCTGGAAGATCGCGATGCCCAGGCCCTCGCGCGAGACCGGGGAATGGCGCAGGTTGTTAAAACCCCGGTAGAACCGCTTGGGCTTGCCCAGGTGCATCGTCGACATGAACAAACCAAAACACACCAGGCCCAACTCCAGAATCGCCAGCGGCGCATACCAGGCCGATTGCGCAAACTGGCTGAAGCCCGACACCCCGGCCAGCGAGGCCAAAAACTGCAGCGCAAACGCACCGGCCGCCGCCTGCGCGGCCAAGGTAAACATCACCAGCGGGTTCTCGCGTGAGCTGAGCCGGGGCAGGTTCCAGTGCTGCGCCTTGCCTTGTTTCTGGTCGATCGCCGGGCGGTAGCGGCCTTGCTCGTCGCGGTGGTATTTGACCGGCATCGAATCGGTGCGCGTCAACTCGTCCGGCATCTGCTTGACCTGCTGGAAGCGGATGTTGGGATGGGTGATCTCGGGTGACGGAAAGCCCGGGATTTCGGCCCGTGCCTGCTCACGGCCCTTGGGGATGTTCTCGATCACACCAAAGTCCAGCGCATTGCCCACACAGGCTGCCACGCAGGCCGGCTTCAGGCCCACCTCCAGCCGGTCCACGCACATATTGCACTTGGACACCTGGCCCTTCACCGGGTCCAACTGCGGTGCGTTGTACGGGCACACCCAGGTGCAATAGCCGCAGCCAAAACAGGTTTCCGGGTCTTGCAACACCGCGCCGTACTCGGTGTGCTTGGTATAGGCGCGGGTGGGGCAGCCCTTCAGGCACACCGGATCATCACAATGGTTGCAGGCCATCGAGATGTTCATGCGTTTGTAATCGGGAAAGCTGCCGCCCTCCACATAACCCACCGAGCGGAAGGCCAGATGCGCTGGGGTTTCATTCTTCTCGGCGCAAGCGGCTTCGCAGGCGTGGCAGCCGATGCAGTTGTCTGAGGTGAAGAAAAACCCATGCTGCTTGTTGCGGTTGGGGTTGTGGCCCACCGCCGGGTTTTCGTTGATGTACATCGACCGGCCCACTGGGAGCTGGCCTTCGGTGTGCGCGATCAGGTCGATCTTCTGGCCATAGCGGTTGGTGTCTTGCAACTCCACATCGGGCAAAAAGGCAAACGGCTGTTCTTCGGTGCGGATCTCCCAGATCGGGCGCAGCGGCATCGCGCCTGTCAGCGAGGCTTCGCCGGTGCGGGAGTTGACCTGGACGTTGAGCATGGTGAGTCTCTCGAAACAATCAGAACGCGCGGCGTTCAAGGTTCAGGCGGGCTGCCTCTTGCTGGTCGGTGTGCTCTACCCGCACCGCGTTTTGCTTGAATGCGGGTTGGCGGGAGTACGGGTCCAGCAGGCCCAGCGTCAGCCGGTTCACGCAGTCGTGAAAGTGGAACGGGATGAACAGCATGTTGCGCGGCACGCGGTGCGTAAGCTGCACCATCACCACCGCATCACCGCGCCGGCTGACCACGCGCACATAACTTTGGTGGGCTATGCCCTGCTCGGCAGCGGCATCGGGGTTCATCTCCATGTACGGCGTGGGGCTGAACTTGTTGCAGTTGCCGATCTTGCCGGTGCGGGTTCGGGTGTGGAAATGCTCGACCACCCGGCCCGAGTTCATCCAGAACGGAAACTCGCTGTCCGGGCATTCGTTGTTGTTGAAAAAGCGCACCGGGATCAGCAGCGCCTTGCCGCTGGGGGTCTGGAACACACCGTCGGTGTACAGGCGCGGATCGCCTTTGAACGGCAAGGTCTTTTGCATGTCGTAGCCTGCCGCATCGCGGCCGGCGGTGATTGCATCCTGCTGGGCCTGCGCCTCGGTGTACGGCCACTGGATGCCGCGTGCGGCCTCGATGCGGTCGTAGGTCATGCCCGAGATGTTGAGCATGCGGCCGTCGTCGGAAGACAGCTCACGCATCTCGTTGAACGCACCCTCGGCGGTGGCCGGGTAATGGATCTTGTTGCGGTCCTCGAAGCGCTTGGCCAGCTCGGTGAAGATCCAGAAATCGGGCTTGGAATCTGCATACGCCGGCAGCGCATTGCGCGTCAGGTTGACACGGCGCTCGGTATTGGTATGGCAGCCTTCTTTCTCGGCCCACACAGCGGCCGGCAGAAACACATGCGCGTACTTGGTGGTCTCCACATCCTCGTACACGTCCTGCACCACCAGGAATTCCAGGTTCTCCATCGCCTTGACGATGCGTGGCTGGTTGGGCATCGAGGTCATCGGATTGGTGGCCACCAGCCACAAGCCCTTGATCTCGCCGGTCTCGATGGCCGGGAAGATGTCGGTCTGCGCCAATCCCCGCTTGGGCGGGAAAAAGCTCTCGGCTATGCCCCAGAAGTCTGCGACCCGTTTGCGGTCTTTTTCCTTTTCCAGCAGCCGGTAGCCCGGCAGGCCCGAGCAGGATGACCATTCACGCGTGCCCATCGCATTGCACTGGCCGGTGATCGACAAACTGGTACCACCCGGCCGGCCGATGTTGCCGGTGATCAGGTTCAGGTTGTTGATGCACACCACACCGTCCGAGCCATGGGTGGACTGGTTGATGCCCATGGTCCAGATGCTCATGGCCGCCGGTGCCTTGGCATACAGCCGCGCCACGGTGCGGATGCGGTCTTCGTCGATGC
>JANOBL010000533.1:0-3078 GCA_031411635.1 Betaproteobacteria bacterium | reverse complement strand
TGGGCACGCTTGGCCAGCAGCGCCTCGAAGGCGTTGAAAAACTCCTCCTGGGTGCGGTCTTTGCCAGCAAAAAACTGCACATCGTCGATCAGCAGCAAGTCCAGGTTGTGGTACTTGGCCTTCAGCTCGTCAAAGGTCTTGCGCTGGTAGTTCTTGACCACGTCGCTGATGAACTGCTCGGCATGCAGGTACAGCACCCGCGCATCGGGCTTGTCGCGCAGCAGCGCGTTGCCCACCGCGTGGATCAGATGGGTCTTGCCCAGGCCCACGCCGCCGTAGATGAACAAGGGGTTGTACATCACGCCGGGTGCGCCGGCCACATGCAGCGCCGCAGTGCGCGCCATCTGGTTGGCGCGGCCGGCCACCAGCGTGTCAAAGGTCAGCGCAGTATTCAGCTTGTGGCTGTTGGATGCCGGTGGCAGGTGAAAGCCCGGGCCGGGTGCTGTGCGCCCGCCCAAGACACCCAAGCCATCCGGCCCGGCCGAGGCGGGCCGCACGCTGGTGGCATGGCCAAAACCCTGGTGGTTGAGCAATGCGGCGGCGCGTACCGGGGCGTTGGTTGGCAAAGGCCGGCCCGCGCCGGTTGACATCGGCGCGGCCTCACGCGGCGCCAGCGCCAACTCCAGCCGCACCGATTGGCCGGCCAGCTCGCTCAGGATGTTCTCGATGCGCTGCGCGTATTGCGAGCGTATCCAGTCCAGCTTGAAACGGTTGGGCACACGCACCTGCGCCACCAGGCCGGCCGCGCCGGCATCGCTGATGTCAGCGGCCGGCAGCGGGCGGATCCAGGTGTTGAATTGCTGTTCAGGCAGTTCGGTGGCCAGTTGCTCACAGCCCCGCTGCCAGAGGTCAAGACACATTGTGGACAAGTTGTTCTTTGAGCCGCCGCATTGTAGGCACAACGGCATGGCCAGCCGCAGTTATCCACAGTTTGCTTGGCGCCGTCAATGCCCTCGCCAAGCCACGGTTTGTGGTGCAAGTGTTTGACCACAAAGGAGGTTTTTGCTCTAATAGTGGGTTTCCCCAACGCGGGGCGATCAACACAGCGCTGACAGTTGCAACGAGTGACAACGAGTGACAACAAAAGCGCCCGGCCCGAACCCACAGCCCGGGTGCCAAGCTCGTTGATCAAATCCCAGAACCCCCAGAACCCCCAGAACCGGACCCGACCATGAAGCGCACCTACCAGCCGTCCAAGACCCGCCGTGCCCGTACCCACGGTTTCCTCGTGCGCATGAAGACCCGCGGCGGCCGCGCCGTGATTGCGGCGCGCCGCGCCAAGGGCCGCAAGCGCCTGTCGCAGGTCTGAAGCCCGGCCTGTTTGCCGCGCTGCTGCGCTGCCACACCGCGTGACGGTCGGGCGCATCCTGCGGTCTGAAGATTTTCAGGCTGTGCTGGCCACGGCGCCCCGTTCGCGAAGCGCTCACTTCTCGGTGCACCACGTTCCGGTGTGCCCCAGCACGCCAAAACGTCCCGTCAAGAAAGCCCGTGCCAATGAGTTATCCACAGGTGATGCACCCAGTTGCCCACCGCTTGTGGATGAGTCAGCGGCCAAGCCAGCTTCAGGCCATTGGTTGGGCCTGGTGGTGCCAAAGCGGCATGCCCGGCGCTCGGTCACCCGCAACCTGCTCAAACGGCAGATGCGCAACGTGATGCACGCTTTGGCCCAGTCCTTGGCACCCGGCCTGTGGGTGTTGCGGCTGAAAGCGCCGTTTGACCGCCAGCGCTTTATCAGCCCGGCCTCCGATCCGCTGCGTTGCACGGCCCATGATGAGCTGGCCTCGCTGCTGCAACGCGCAGCGGCGGCAGCGCGTCGTTAGGGCAGGCGCGATGCAAAAATCGCCTTCGCCTTCGTCTGCGGCTGCTGGCCATGGCTTGCCAGCCTGGTTGTCGGCCGGGTTGCTGGCCTGTTTGCACGATGGGCCACGCCGGGCTTTGATCGTCGCGGTGCGGGGCTACCGTTTTTTCCTGAAGCCCTGGTTGGGCAACGCTTGCCGGTTTGAGCCCACTTGCTCGGCCTATGCGCTGGCCGCGCTGCAGCAGCATGGCGCGGCCGCCGGCACCTACCTGGCGGCACGGCGCATCTTGCGCTGCCACCCAGGCTGCGCGGGCGGCTGTGATCCGGTGCCGGCTGCGTTGCCGCCCTTGTTCACCCGATTTCCTTTTTCAAAGACCCGCCCATGAACGACATGCGCCGCACCATCCTTTGGGTGGTGTTTTCCGTCTCGCTCGTCCTGCTGTGGGACGCCTGGAACCGGCAACACGGCGGGCCGTCGATGTTCACGCCCAAACCGGCAGCGGTGGCCGCCGCCGCGGGCGCGCAGCCACCGGCTTCCAGCGTCTTGGCAGTGCCGGCTGCTGCTGGTGTCACAGCCACCAATGCTGCAGCCGCGCTGCCACCCACTGCGGCCGCTTCAACCGCCTCGGCGCCCGCCGCTGGCGAGTTGGTGGTCATCACCACCGATGTGCTGAAAGCCACGCTGGACAGCAAGGGTGGTGACCTGGTGCGGCTGGAGTTGCTGAAATACAGCGACGCGGCCGACGACAAACAGCGTGTGGTGCTGTTTGACCAAAGCGCCAAGCGGGTTTACCTGGCGCAGACCGGCCTGGTCACCACCCAGCCTGGCATCAGCCTGCCCAACCACTTGACCGTGATGCAGTTGCAGCCCGGTGAGCGCAGCCTGGCCGATGGTGCCAAGGATTTGCGCATCAGCTTCGAGTCGCCCGAGGTGGGCGGCACCAAGCTGGTCAAGACCTACACCTTCCAGCGTGGTGAATACACGGTGGCGGTCAAGCACGAGCTGCGCAATGGCTCGGCGGCGGCCATCACGCCCCAGCTCTACCTGCAGCTCACCCGCGATGGCAACCCGCCCGAAGGTGAATCGAGTTTTTACTCCACCTTCACCGGCCCGGCGATGTACACCGAGGCCAACAAGTTCAGGAAGATCGAGTTCAAGGAGATCGAAAAGGGCTCGACCGACCACGACAAAACCGCCGACAGCGGCTGGGTGGGCATCGTGCAGCATTACTTTGCCACCGCCTGGCTGGTGCCCGACAAGACCCCCCGCGAGTTCCGCA